>NZ_JBALMR010000073.1:0-10186 GCF_036963165.1 Bacillus sp. JJ675
CTGTTTGTCAGGAGGACGCCCGCCTTGGCGTCTTTCAGCATATAGGCGATTCGGTCTTTCGGCGTTTCGGGATCAATCGGCAAATACGCCGCCCCCGCCTTTAAAATTCCCATGATGCCGATGATCATCTCAATGGAGCGCTCCGCGAGGATCGCCGCAACAGAGCCTGCGCCAACGCCTTTTTCCCTGAGCAGTCTCGCTGTCTGGTTCGCTTTTTCATTCAGCTCCTTGTACGTCAGGCTTCGGCTGCCGAACACGGCGGCCCTGTGATCAGGGTTTTTCTCCGCCTGTTCCTCAAACAGCTGATGGAGGGTCTTGTCTTTTGGGTAATCGGTTTTCGTGTCGTTGAATTCGTATAGGAGCATGTGTTTTTCTTCTTCTGACACAAGCTCGATTTCGCTTAATGTTTTCTCATCATGTTCAGCCACTTGTTCGGCGACCGCTATGATATGCCTTTCGATATTATTGATAATCTCTTCGCCGTAAACATTCTCATCGTAGATAAGCAAGAGCTTTAAGCGGCCGTCAAGCCCGGCGGAGATGCTGAAGCTATAGTTCGTTTGTTCTTCCCCTCCGACATTCTCCATTTCAAACCCTAAATCATTTCTTTGTTCAAACGCTTTTTGGTCTACGGCATAGTTTTCAAATACCATGACATGATCGATCAAATCATGTTTCAATTCGCTCAGTGATTGAACCTCCGCTAAATTCAGATAATTGTAGCGATTGCTTTCCAATGCGTCAGATTGTGTTTTTCTTAACACATCTTTAAAGCTCATGTCTCTTTCCAGCCTGATTCTGGTCGGGATTGTATTGATGAAGACGCCGACCATTTTTTCGATCCCTTCCACCTCAGCATCCCTTCCGGAGACAACGGTTCCGAACACCACATCTTCGCTATTGTTGTACCTTGCTAAAATTACGCCCCAAATGCTTTGCAAAACGGTATTGATTGTCACACGATTCCGATTTGCCAATTTCAAAAGGCCATTTGTGAGTTTTTCGGAACATTCAATTAATTTTTCCTTTCTTTTAGGCTGAGGTGCACCGGAATGCGTGCTCAGCTTGGGAATCATCGTTTTTTGATCACAGCCTTCTAAATATTGCTTCCAATATTCCTTGGCTTCCTCTTTATCCTGGCTTTCAAGCCACTTGATATAGTCACTGTATGGTCTAGGGTCCTCCAATTGATGCCTTTTGCCTTTTCGTTTCTTTTCGTAAATCGTAAAGAGCTCATCCAATATAATCCCAAGGCACCAGCCATCTAGCAAAATGTGATGATACGTCCAGATCAATTGGTATGAATCCTCATCCCTTCTGATGAGGCAGGCTCTCATCAAAGTTTCTTTGGCCAAGTCAAACCCCTTTTGTTTATCTTCTTGCAAAAATTTTCTCAAAACATCGTCCTGATTATGCTGATCGCGGATATCACGGTATTCAAACTTTATTTTCCGATCTTTAATGATGACGTGTAACGGCTCCTCCAATTTGTAGGTAAATGATGCTCGTAATATCTCATGCCTTTTCATAACTTCATTCAGGCTGTCCTCAAATATCTGCTCATCTACTTGGCCTTTTAAATCGATGATAAGCTGCTCAAAATATGCAGATGACGCTTTGTCATCCATGGCATGAAACAGCATTCCTTTTTGCATGTTTGATAACGGATATATTTTCTCAACTTTGGTTTTCATATCGCAATCTCAGCTCCTAGAATTCCTTTAGTTTTCGATATGCACATCATCAATGTCAGCAGCTGCTGCCGCGAAAGAAACCGGCAGCAGCACTTTTTTGAGAAGGGGTGATACAGACCCTTTTGTCAGGAAGTTCTAGCTGTCTACAGATTCATATTCATTCAATAATTCCTCAAGGTCTTGTAATGAAATTTTGTCATAACCGTAGTCTGAAGACGTTTTTTCGGTTTCATGCTTGCTCATGCAATGGTTGATCACCGTCTGAAGACTTTCTTTGTACGTTTGGTTAAAATCACGAATGGTGTGATCGCCGTATTCACGCCGGTTAAACGTCGTGCTGATGATAAGCCGTTGATTGGCAACGACTGAGTCGATCTCAACCGCCGCATCTCTTGCGCTTTTTTCCCCGATGCTTTGTCCTTTCGGGAGCTTCGATGATGAAAATTGCCCAGCCTCCGTATCATGCTCGATCTCGCCTAAATAATTGAATAATATCGGAGGCCTTTCATCTTTCAAGAGCTCTTCGTCTTTTGACAAAAATTTCAGGATTCCGTACCCGATTCCGTTATTCGGTATTTTCCTCAAGGTTTCTTTCACCATTTTTATGGTCATGGACAGTTCTGTTTCGTCTTCTAAATCAATGAATACGGGATATATTGAGGTGAACCAGCCTACCGTTCTGCTGATATCAACGTCCTGTAAAATGTCTTCTCTCCCGTGGCCTTCCATGAGAATTTTGAGTTTGTTTTCCCCCGTCATTTTCCTTGCCGTGATTAACAAAGCCGTTAACAGGATATCGTTGATTTGCGTATTGTATGCTTTGTGTACTTCGCCAAGCAGTTGTTCCGTTTCCGTTTCGCTTAAAAAAACTCTGAGCGTATTGCTGTTTTCGTAGTTATCCTCTGCTCGTCTTTGCTTAGGGAGAAATGCCATCGTTCCTTTTGAGATGTCCCGCCAATAATCTCTTTCTTTGAAAAGCTTTTTGGTTTGTGCATATTCCGCCAGTTTTTCCGCATACGTTTTGTACGAATCGGTTTTATAGCCGAGCTCAATTGTTTTGCCTTGCAATGCTTGACTGTAGGCGGCCTCAAAATCCTCGAATAAGATTCTCCAGGACACCCCATCTACGACAAGATGATGAATCGCAATCAAAAGGTGGTCACCGCTATTTGTTTTGAAAATGGCCAGCTTCATCATGCTTCCTGCGCGGATTGAGATTTCTTTTTGAACGGCCGTCGCTGTCTGATAAACGATTTCCTCAAGGTTCGTTTCCGTCTTCATATCATAAACATACAAATCGAAGACGCTGTCTTCCAAACCGCGGTTATGCTGAATGATTTCGCCGTTTTTCTCTTTGTATATCATTCTTAATGCATCGTGCTGTTCGACCAGTTTGCGGAAAACCTTTTCGACGGTCTTTTCATCAAAGCCGTTTTCTCTGTACAGCATAAAAGCCTGGTTGTAATGGTTCTGCTCTATTTTATTTGCTTCAAAAAACGCCCTTTGGATCGGAGTCAGCGGCGCTTCTCCTTGAACGATTTCGTTGTTTTGGCGCGCTTTCGCCTCTTTTTTCACGTATTTGCTGAGATGTTTGATGACAGGGTTGGTAAACAGATCTTTCACCTGAAGTTTGAGATCGGCTCTTGATAATTTTGAAACGATTTGCAGAGCCTTTATTGAATCTCCTCCGACTTCAAAGAAATTATCATTGATTCCGATTTTGTCCCTGTCGAGCACTTCCTGCCAAACCGCAGCCAGCTTTTCTTCCGTATCATTTCGCGGCGCTTCGTACTCGCTTGCTGCCGCCCTCTCTTCGTCCGGTTCCGGAAGTGCTTTGCGATCGACCTTTCCGTTTGGTGTAAGAGGCATCCTGCTGATTTGAACAAAATAGGAAGGTATCATATAGTCTGGTAAATGATTGGACAAATATTCCCTTAGCTCATTTGCATTAACGGACTTTTGGGCGACAATATAGGCGCACAGGTACTTATGGCCTTTGCCGTCTTCCCTGTCAATAATCACCGCTTCGCTTATATCCTGCTTGCCCAGCAGCCGGCTTTCAATTTCGCTGATTTCAATTCTAAAGCCGCGGATCTTTACCTGGTGATCGATTCTGCCCAGGAATTCAACATTTCCGTCCGGCAGCCATCTTGCCAGGTCTCCCGTTTTGTACATGTTCCCGCCGTCGTCAAAGCGGTTTGGAACAAACCTTTCCTTCGTGAGTTCAGGGTTGTTACAATATCCTCTTGCAATCCCTCCGCCCCCGATGTACAGCTCTCCATAAACGCCGACTGGCTGAGGGTTTAATGAGGAATCTAATATATAAAATGCGGTATTGTCCAACGGTTTTCCTATAGGCGTATTCGCTATGTCCGGGATATTCTCCAAATCTTCCTCATAATAGCTTGAATCAACGGAAGCTTCAGTAACACCGTAGCTGTTGATGATTCTCATGCTATTTCCATACTGTTCGACAAGCCATTTATAATCTTTGATGGCACAGCTGTCTGACCCCATAACCAGCAATTTCATCCCGGAAATATCCAGATGCTGATGATGGATATATTTCATAAAAGGAATCACAAAGCTTGGCGTCGACTCAAAAATATTAATATGATATTTTTTTATCATTTCATATAATAAATTCATTTCCAGCTTCACGTCATTTGGCACGATATACATCGTTCCGCCGTTGAAGAGGCTTCTGCATAAGTCTCCGGCAAAAACATCAAACGAAAAGCTCGCCAGCTGCAGCAAGTTTACTTTAAATGTCTCTAACTCGTAGTGCCTTCTCCAGTTGTAATGGGCATGAATGAGATTTCCGTGCTCCACCATAACACCTTTTGGATTTCCCGTCGTACCAGACGTATAGATGACGTATGCCAAATCGCCGGAAGAGTTGATGTGCTCGAGGTTGCTTCGATCAGAAGCATAGGCATCCGGTGAGCTCATATTCACGATTTCGCCTGCAAAGCTGATGCTGCCGATGAGATGGTCTTGAATCAGCAATATATCAGCACCGCTGTCTTTGAGCATATATTCGATCCGCTCTTTCGGATACTCCGGATCGATCGGCAGATAAGCGCCTCCGGCTTTTAAGATCGCCAATACACCCGTCACCATATCCAATGAACGTTCTGCCATCATTCCGACGATAGATTCCCGCCGAACGCCCTTTTTGCGCAAGGTTTTTGCAAGTTGATTCGCTTTTTCGTTTAATTCGCCGTAGGTCAATGTTTGATCCTTAAAGACCGCTGCCGGAAGATTCGGTGTTTTTTCTGCCTGTTCTTCAAACAGCTTTGGCAAAATCCCTGTCGGATGCCCCGTCTTCGTATCATTAAAGTGATAAAGTACAGCGTTCCGTTCTTCTTCTGAAAGCATATTGATTTCGTTTAATGTCTTTTCGGGATGGTCTGAAATATCTTTCAATATATGAATGAAATGCCCGGCTAACGTTTCTGCGGTTTCTTTCTTAAATAATCTCGTGCAATATTCCAAATGGAAGGCTATCCCATCAGCGGTTTCCGCCGCCGCCAAAGACAAATCGAATTTTGAAATATGAAACTCCATGCTGCACGTTTCAACATCGAGTCCTTCTATCTGCGGCTCGGCATCATCCAATGATTGCATGTCAAACATCGTGTCAAATAAAGCATTTCTGCTGATATCCCGTTCCAAATCTAATTTGTCTACAAGCTCATCGAACGGATAGTCTTGATTTTCATAGGCATTTAACGTATGTTCTTTTACTTCTTTTAAGTACTCAATGAATCTGCTGCCGCCCTTTGGATAATTTCGCATCGCAAGCGTGTTGACGAACATTCCGATCGTGTTTTCCACATCCTCATGGGTTCTTCCGGCTATCGGTGAACCTACGATCACGTCTTCCTGTCCGGTATATTTTGAAAGCAGCACCGTATATCCAGCCAAAAGGAGCATGTACATCGTAACGCCGTTTTCTTTGGCGATTGTTTTCAGCTTTCCGGTCAGCTCGCCGCCGATTTTAAATGCGAATCTGTCCCCTTCAAAGCTTTGCATTTGCGGCCTTGGATAATCGGTTGGCATGTTGAGAACGGGAATGTCATCTTGAAATGTATGAAGCCAGTATTCTTCCTGTTTTTTGATCCTGTCTTTTTCATATGATTCTCTTTGCCATTCAGAATAATCTTTATACTGGATTTTTAAAGGCGGCAATGGCTTTTCTTCATATAATGCAGCCCATTCCTTCATAAAGATCCCCATTGACATTCCGTCTGAAATGATATGGTGCATATCAATCAGCAGGATATGTTCATCTTCGTTCACCTTGAGAAGCTCTGCTCTTAGAAGGGGCGCTTCTTCAAGGTCAAACGGCTTGATAAATCGGTTCATACGTTCCTGCAGGCTTTGTTTCCCCAATTCGGCGGATGTGATTTCAAAGTTGACTTCCTCTTCTATCTTTTGGACGGGTTCGCCGTCCACCGTAACAAAGGATGTTCTGAATCCTTCATGTCTGTCAATTAATGCTTTGAAGGCTTTTTCAAGCTTTTCCTTCCGGAGCCTGCCCTTTAATTTCATTGCAAAAGGCATGTTATAGGCTGTTTGGCTGTCTTCGATCTGATTGAGAATATACAATCTTTTTTGGGCGGATGAAAGGGCATAGTACGCCTTCTTCTCCGCTTGTTTTATGGCTGAATGAACCGTTTGATGTTTTTGTTTGATATATGCTGCGATTTCTTTAATCGTCGGATGGCTGAACATTTCCTTTAACGTCACTTCCGCATTCAATTCTTTTTGAATGTTAGCGGCCAGCGAGAATGCCTTCAGGGAATGTCCGCCTATCTCAAAGAAATTATCATTTATGCCGATCCTCTCCGTACCCAATATTTCCTGCCAGATCGACAAAAGCTTTTCTTCCGTTTGATTTCGGGGAGCTTCGTATTGCGCTTGTGCAAGATCCCTCGCATCAGGCTCCGGCAGTGATTTGACATCCGCCTTTCCATTGATGGTACGCGGGACTTTGTCCAGCTTTACGAAGTGTGACGGCACCATGTAATCTGGAAGATTCTTTGCAAGCGATCTTTTGATCTGGTCGATCGTCGCTCCTTTGTTTTTTAGTGTGATGTAAGCACACAGATATTTATTTTTGCCGCTGTCTTCCCTGGCCGTGACAATCGCTTCGTTGATATCGCCGTTCTCCAGCAGCCGGTGTTCGATTTCTTCGAGCTCGATCCGATAACCGCGGATTTTGACCTGCTGATCGATTCTCCCTAAAAATTCGAGATTGCCGTCAGGGAGCCATCTCGCTAAATCCCCTGTGCGGTATAACCTCTCGCCTGAGGCATCCAATATAAAAGCCGCGTCTGTCAATTTTTTATTATTTACATATCCACGCGCCAGTCCATCACCGCCGATCAGCAGTTCGCCCGGAATTCCAACCGGCTGAGGCCGGCCGTATCGATCGGCAACATACACCTTATAATTGCTTAAAGGCCTGCCGATCGGAATGCTCGTTCTGGCGCGGTCTTCGCCGCTTAACTTATAATAAGTTGCGCAAACCGTCGCTTCCGTCGGACCGTAGGAATTATAAACATCTGCGCCTTTTATGATGTTTTCGACATACTCATATTTTAAAACGTCTCCTCCGCTGATGAATTTCATATTCTGATGAAAAGCCAAATGTTTGTTTTTATCTATTTCATTTAATAACAGCGGGGAGCAGCTCACGAGTGTAACGCGATGCTTGTTGATGTTTTCCACCAGTTCATCTATGCTCGCATCTCCGATTTTTTTGCTGATCACAAGCCGTCCGGAACTTGCCAAAATCGGATAAAGCTCCTCGGAAAATGCATCAAATGAAAATGATACGACCTGGAGTACTGTATCGTTTTCGTGCAATGGAACCCTTTTCGTAAATGAATGAATATAGTTGATGACATTTCGGTGAGTTGTCATCACTCCCTTTGGCCTGCCGGAAGAACCCGAAGTGTAAATGACATATGCTAAATCGGCGGCATCGTTTACATGCGGAAGGTTTTCTTTACTGAAAGACCCGGTGTCTTCAACGGTAATCAGCTGAAATCCCTCTGCTTTAGACTTTAAATGCTCCTGTGTGAAGACGGCATCAACACCGCTGTCTTTGAGCATATACATCATTCTGTCTGCCGGATAGTCCGGATCAATCGGCAGATAAGCTCCCCCCGCTTTTAAGATCCCGATGATCCCGATGATCATCTCAAGGGAACGGTCTGTCATGATGCCCACAACCGTATCGGGTTTTACTCCGTTTTTTCTGAGCAGCCGCGCCAATTGATTCGATTTTTCGTTAAGCTCCCGATACGTCAGATGCTCGTCTCCACATATGACCGCGGTGTGGTCCGGCGTTTTTTCAGCGCGATCTTCAAACAGCCCGTTGATTGTCTGATGTTTCGGATAGTCCGTTTTCTCATGATTGAATATATGTAATACCGTATGTTTTTCTTCTTCAGACATCATGCTTAGTTCGCATAATGTCCGTTCAGGATGATAGGCGGCGTCCTGTAAAAGATGTAAAAAGTGGCTTGCCATTCGTTTGATCGTTTCTTTTTTAAACAGTTTCGTACAATATTGGAAATCCAGCTCGATACGATCCCCGTGATGAACCGCCGTAAGGCTTACATCAAATTTTGAAACATCAAATGGAAAGCTGTATGGTTCAAAAAATACCCCGCCGGCATCGAATTTAAAGTCTTCAGCATTTTGCAGATCAAACATCGTATCAAACAGCGGATTTCTGCTTGTGTCTTTTATCAGGTCCAATTTGTCAACCAATGCATCAAATTGATAATCTTGATTTTCATATGCGTTTAACGTATGTTCTTTTACTTCTTTTAAGTATTCGGTAAATGTCATGTCGCCTTTAGGATAATTTCTCATTGCAAGGGTGTTTACAAACATTCCGACTGTATGTTTTAAATCGGCATGGGATCTGCCCGCAATCGGCGAACCTACAATGATATCTTCCTGTCCCGTGTACTTTGAAAGAAGGATGGTATACACAGTCAAAAGAAGCATATACATCGTAACGCCGTTTTCTGCCGCTAGACTTTCCAGTTTTCCGGTCATGGCATGATCCAATTCAAAAACGGCTCTGCCGCCATCAAAGCTTCGGTTTTTTGGCCTCGCAAAATCAAGCGGCATATTCAAAACCGGAATTTCGCCTTGAAAAACATTCAGCCAATAATCTTCCTGCTTCTTCAGCCCGCCTTTTTTCTCGGTTTCTCTTTGCCATTCCGAGTAATCTTTATATTGCGTCACAGCCGGGGATAATGGTTTGCCTCCGCAAACATCAGCCAGTTCTTTCATTAAAATTCCAATGGATACGCCGTCTGATATGATATGGTGCATATCAACCATCATCATGTGTTCGGCTTCGTTGACTTTTACGATTTCCGCTCTTAAAAGCGGAGCTTTTTCTAAACGAAAAGGTTTGATAAACCTCGCGATTTTCTCTTGAACGCTTTCTGTTCCCAATTCGCTGTATCGCAAATGAAAATCAACGTCCGGTTCTATTTTTTGCACCGGCTCGCCGTTGACTGTTTCAAAAGAGGTCCTTAACGCTTCATGCCGGCCGATTAACTGCCTCCATGCATGTTCAAGCCGGCTGATTTGAAAATCGCCTCTTATTTTCACCGCAAGCGGCATGTTGTATGCCATTCCGCTTTCGTCAAGCTTATTTAAAATAAACATCCTTTTTTGTTCCCTTGATAAAGGGTAGCATCCGTTTTTGGACAGCGGAGCTTCCGGAATGCCGCACTCCTTTTTTGTGCCGTCGATTTTAAGAGCAGCTATGATTTCTTCTTTATGCTGCTTTATTTTTTGCTTTAATTCAGGGGTCAATAATTCCTGTGGGCCAATGATTCTGATTTTTCCCTGGTTATGATATAAGAAGATATGTTTCTTTTTTAAATCATTTATGAAGTCGATTATACTCATATCAATCATCACTCCATTCGTCAGACTTACGGTGTAAAATAGGCAGCTGTACAATCTATCGGCTGAGGATAGATTGTACAGTGCGGGTGAATCTCGAAAAAAGGTCCTTATGGTCAGTCTGAATATAATGACTCCATAAGCAAGTTTGCTCAGCAATCCGCCTCTTAAGGCCTATATTTCCTCTTCTGAAAACTCAATCGCATATCCTTCGACAACCGCGTCGGCTTGTAATACGTAATATGCTAAGTTTTTGGCAGTCGGATTTTCAAAAAATGCACCGACGCTCATATTGATGCCGAAAGCTTTATTAATTGAATTAACCGCATGCATCGCTTTTAGCGAATTGCCGCCTCTTTCGAAGAACCGGCAAGAAATGCCCATCCGTTCTGTTCCCAGAACGTCTTGTAATATAGATAGGATTTGCTCCTCCACAAAGTTTCTCGGCGCTTCATACTCCGTTTCTGATGCGGCCGTTTTGTCGGGCTCAGGCAATGCTTTTCTGTCCACTTTTCCGTTTTTGGTCAGAGGCAGCTTGTCCA
>NZ_JBALMR010000074.1:0-7134 GCF_036963165.1 Bacillus sp. JJ675
TCAAACTCTCCATAAAAAAAGTTTGAAAATGACTACGCACGTTTATGTGCGATTTATTTGAATTAACAGGTACGTTTTGTCTTGTTTAGTTTTCAAAGATCATTTCCGCTTTGTTTAGCGGCTTTAATAATATAACACCAAGCTCTCTTTATTGTCAATAACTTTTTTAAAAATTATTCATTAGAGCTTTTTTATGTCAGCTGTTCATCAGCGACGTTTAATAATATATCACGGTCGACCTCACGAAGTCAACCATATTTTTTATTTTATTTCTAAAGGCGAATTATTGTTATGTTCTTTTTTATACAAGCATAAGATGAAAACAAAGCAGCATGGACAAGGAGGAGTTTTTCAGTGAATCATTTTTATGTGTGGCATATCAAACGGGTCAAGCAGCTGATCATCATCATCATTGCCGCATTTGCTACAGCAGCCTTTTTTTATGTGCAGAACATGCTCCCTCTTCCCGTGTTTTCTGCAGGCGGCGAGACAAGGGCGATATATAGAGGGGATTCTGACACAAATGAGGTTTCCCTTACATTCAATATTAGCTGGGGAGATGAAAAAGCTTTACCCATTTTAGATACATTAAAAGCAAACGGAATAAAAAACGCCACCTTTTTTCTGTCGGCTTCATGGGCGGAACGTCATCCTGATGTTGTGAAAAGAATCCAAAAAGACGGCCACCAGATCGGAAACATGGGATATGCTTATAAAAACTACTCTCAAATGAAAAAAAGCGAGATCAGAAAAGACCTGGCCAGGGCGCAGCATTCCTTTCAAAAATTAGGCTTGAAAGATCTCACGCTGCTCAGACCGCCGACAGGCCAGTTTAATAAAGATGTCCTCGATGTCGCAAAGCAATACGGTTACACGATTGTTCATTACAGCATCAATTCCGATGACTGGACGAACCCCGGAGTCCAAAAAATTGTTGAAAACGTGAGCGGCGCTGTAAATGCCGGAGATATCGTCCTTTTACACGCTTCAGATTCAGCAAAGCAGACAGAAGAGGCTCTGCCTGAAATCATTCATCATCTGCGAAGCAAGGGGCTCAAAAATGTAACGATCAGTGAATTAATTGCAAATACCGATGCCAAATCTTCCGAGGTCAAATAAACGTTTATGAACGGCTTAGGAATTTCGGCAGCATTAAAAGCTGAAAAGCGTTGCAGCTTAACAAGGGAAGCAGCATTAAATATAGCCAGTCCTCTTCATTCACCCTTAACGCCGGGAACCATTCCATGACCGTAAAGACGATCATTAAAAACAATGCGGAAACAAACGTTTTTTTCGAGGACTGTTTTTGTTTCATGTAAGCCGCAATAAGACCGATGATCATGATCAACAGCGGCAGCCAAATATAAGGAACGATCGATCCGCTTCCCTCTCCGAAAAACAAATAACGCAAATAAACCAAGTCAAACGTTACAAATATAATCAAAAAGAGCTGTATCGAGTTCCATAAAGAATGCGATCTGAAAATCTCAAGCGCAAAACGGTGGATCGTTAAGAAGATCACAAACCCCATTTGGGCAATGACGCTGAAAATCATGCCCACCCCGACAAACCAAAACAAAACCGAGAGAATCTCCAACACCTCAAACGACAGAAACAGCTCCTTGTATCTTCCCCATTCTATGGCAAAACCGATAATACTTGTCGTCAGCGCGCCTACTCCTAAAACAGAAAAGAAAAATCGAACAAGGTTACGGCTTTTCATTGTAGACTTCCCAACCCCTAAGTGCGATATTTTGTAATGCATAAATTTATGAAAGACATTCATATTAAAGGTAAGACGAGTTTTCGAAAGGAGCTTAAGCATGTTTAAATCCGCATTGCTATGGATAAGCTGTTTTCTGTTTCTATCTGTAACAGCTTGTGCTCCCAAGGACCAAGCAGCTGAAATGGACTATGATGAAACAAAAAAAATGGTTGTCGATATATTAAAAACAGATGACGGAAAAAAAGCAATTCAAGACGTATTAAATGATGACAAAATGAATCAAACGCTTGCAATGGATGAAAAAACGGTTAAAGATACGGTTGAAAAAACGCTGACTTCCAAAAAAGGAACAGAGTTTTGGAAGACGGTGTTTGAAGATCCGAAATTTGCCTCCAGCTTCGCCAAAACGATGCAAAATGAACACGAAGCCGTGCTGAAAAAATTGATGAAAGATCCGGATTACCAAAAGATGCTGATGGGCGTCCTTCAGGATCCGGAAATGACGAAAAAATACGGCGAACTGGTCAGGAGCCGGGAATTCCGAACCCACCTTAAGGAAGTGATAACAGAAACCCTTTCAAGCCCTCTTTACCGGAAACAATTTGAAGACGAGCTGAAAAAAGCAGCTGCCGAAACCGCGAAAGAAGGCGGCGGGGAAAAATAGACGTAAACCGTCCGCTGTTAAAGCTTCTTCCCCGGAAGAAGCTTTTTTCATGATTTTTCGCTGATCGTTTCATCGATCTTTTTCGCGATATCCATATAAATGAGACCTGTAGGATGGCTTTGGTCGTAAACTGACGGCGCAAAGTCGCTATCATCCCAATCCGGCTGCTTTAACGGAATTTTGCCCAATAACGGAACGCCCAGTTCTTCCGCCAGCTTTTCTCCTCCGCCTTTGCCGAATACATATTCTTTTTCGCCCGTTTTTGCGCTTTCATAGTAAGCCATATTTTCTACGATTCCTACGATTTCGTGATCTGTTTGTAATGCCATCGCCCCTGCTCTGGCTGCGACAAAGGCAGCGGTCGGGTGCGGAGTGGAAACGATGATTTCCTTGCAGCTCGGGAGCATGGAATGGACATCAAGTGCAACGTCTCCAGTGCCCGGCGGAAGATCTAAAATAATATAGTCCACATCTCCCCATTCCACTTCATTGAAGAAATTATTGAGCATTTTTCCGAGCATCGGCCCTCTCCAAATGACCGGCGCGTTGTCTTCGACGAAAAATCCCATGGAAATTACCTTGACGCCAAACCTTTCCACAGGTACGACCTTTTCGCCCTCTATAGTCGGCCTGACGGTGATTCCCATCATATCCGGCACGCTAAAGCCGTAAATATCAGCATCAATCAACCCGACTTTTTTTCCGAGCCGCGCTAAAGATACAGCCAGGTTCACGGAAACAGTCGATTTTCCGACACCGCCTTTACCGCTCGCAACGGCTAAAAAGACAGGCTGTTTTTCACTGTTCAGCAATGTTCTCTCCTGTCCGGAAGACGTTTGCTGGTATTTCATGACGATTTCTTCAGGCAGCTCTTCGAAGCGCAGGCCTACCGTTTCAGCGCCGGCTTCCTTCAGCCGTGTAACGATTTCCTGCTGAAGCTGCATTTGTTCGGCAGATCCCGTTTTTGCGAGCGCCACTTTTACGCTGACATGCCGTTTTTCAGGCTTGATTCTTATGTCTTTCACAGCATCCAGCTCTTTAAGCGGCTTTTGAAGAAAAGGCTCGTACAAATCGCCGACTATTTTTTTTACATCGTCTTCTCGCATCATTGAATCTCACCCTCTGTTGTATTCGTTTACAAAATAAGTATAGCATATCTTTCCTGATAGTGTCTTTGACGTAAAAAGAAACCCTCCTTATTCAGGAGGGTCCCTGTCTTCTGTAAAGTAACGCAGCACGCCCTTATAAACCGAAGCGGCGACCTTGTCCTGATATTTAGGTTTTGCCAGCTGTTTTGCTTCTTTGGGATTGGATAAAAACCCGATTTCAACAAGCGCCCCCGGTTTTTTTACGTTTTGCATCAAATAAATGCCGTGAATCCGTTTTGCTTTACGATTTGTATTTTCAAGGTTGTGTCTCAATTCATCCTGAATGAACTTGGCTGCCCGTTCGTTTTCTTCGTACTGTCCGTAGAAAAAGCTTTGGGCACCGCTCCACCTTGCGGAAGGAATGGCATTCAGATGAATGCTGAGATAAAGATCAGCTTCCGAGTTGTTGATCATGTCGACCCGCTTCCGCAAATCTTCAGCTTTTCTTCGGCTCATGCCTTTCGTTTCTTCAGGGGCGAGATCGCGATCGGCTTCCCGCGTCAACAGCACCAAAGCTCCCTGCTCCTGAAGGTAATCCCTGATTCTTAAAGAAACCTCAAGCGCGATGTCTTTTTCGAGGGTTTCTCCGCTTGATGCCCCTCCGTCCGGACCTCCGTGCCCGGGATCAATGTAGATGATTTTTCCGCTCAGCGGCAGATTCCATGATTTCCACGAATCATCATTATTGAATTGATACTGAAACAAACATAATAAAGCGACAAAGCCGAGCAAAAACCCGAGCCATTTTATTTTTTCTTTCATCCCTTTCCCTCCCGCTTGTCCTTACTACAAGATATGGGACAAGGAGAGGAAATATGATTGGTCTAAAGCGGCAAATTGTACTTTTCGAAATCTCTGATCTTATCTGAGACGGAGCTTGAAACGCTTTTCCCTTTCGCTGAAGCCTTCCTTCCACCAGGTTTGGATAAAGCGTTCACAGGCATAATAGAGCCCTTCATCGTACAGGGTAATATTGAAAGCGGCCGACCAGCTCAGCGCATATTCATAAAGCTCGTGCAGGAGCTCCTTTTCTTCTTTTTCAGAACGGGTCATCGCCTGTCGGGCAGACTCTCCGTGATAGCCGAACTTTCCGAATTGAGCGCCGAGCAAATATGCTTCAATCGCAAAATCAATACAGCCGTCATATAAAATATCCGTATTCTTCGAAAAAAAGTGAAAAAGGGGTGCGAAGCATTCCTCTGCCATGTCCATGATTTTTTCAACAGAGAGTTCCCGCAGAAGCTGCTTCTCCAGATTCACCTGCTTTTTTTGTTTTTCATTAATGAAGGATAATACCGTCCCCATAACACCGCCTCCTTTTTACATTGTATTGTGCAATCAGGAGCGGGAAATCATGCTCAAGCGGCGAAGGGAAACGGAGGAAGAAGCCGAAAATATTAGGAGCCGCGGGATGAAAAGCTATTCGCTTACATAGCTGCTCCATATCTCCTCTTCTTCTTCAGACATGTCGCCAATTACTTTAGAGAAATCCACTTTTTTCTTGCATATGTCCTTCAATACATAAAATTGGTCAAAAGAACCGGTAAACTCCTCTAACGAAGGCGACTGCGCCACCACTTTAAGGTTTGCGATTTCAGAACCATCCAATTCCAGTCTTTTCAGATGTTCCAGACCGGCAAGAGCAGTTGCGTCTTTAATGGTCGAATTTATAAGTTTTAGTGTTTGAAGCGTATGAAGCGTGCCTAAGAAATCAACGTTTTCTAACGTAATATTTTCAACTGTTATAGACCTTAATGTTTTCGAACCTGCTATTGCTTTTATCTCTTCTTCGGTTACATGTTCACTTCCGCATATATATAATCGTTTCAACGTGCTGATTTGAGAAATATCGTTTATTTGCTTTTCGTTGCAAACATTTACCTTTAAAACCTCAAGATTTTTACAGTGACTGAGCGGCGTGTATTCTGCAGCTTGAATATCCGTCATATCCAATTCTCTCAAAGATGATAAATCCGCAAGCGGAGACAAATCGGTCACGTTTGTTTTCTCCACATTTAAATACTGCAGATGTTTCAATTGAGCGATTGGCGTTAAGTCTGTTACCGGGTTATTTCCAAGATAAAGCTTTTTCAAAAAGACCATGCTTTGCAAAGGCGTTAAATCATGAATGCGATTTGCGCTTAAATTCAATTCCCTCATATCCGTGCAGATTGATAGCGGTTTAATGTGGGTCAGCTCCCTGCCAGCTAAACGCAACTTTATCTTGTTACAAAATGCCTTTGGACTTTCAGCCATCGTTTCCACAATCGCAGTCCAGCGATCGTCCAGCTGGCGAAGCCACCGGTCCGCATGTTCAAGATCGGCTTCCTGCGGTCTTGCATGCAGCACCGGAAGTTCCATGGAACGGATGGCATCCAGGAAATGAAGCTCTTCCTCTTTGCCGTAGCTCCAGCTGACGGCATCATCATATTCATCAATCGTATAATGACCATTTTTGAGCGTATTTGTTATATGGATCAGTAAATCAGCCACATTATGAGCAATGACATACTTTATTTCTTCGTCGCGCCCGAAGTTGATCACTTGTCCGGCTTTCCCCTCCTGATCAGGGTCAAGGTCTACGCCAATATGATTTCCTCCGTAATCCCTGCTGATCGGAATCCATCGGCGGTTCGCATATGTTTCTTTAATCCAGCACGGCGGAACCGAATATGCATCGATCTCTTCCAATTCTTCATCTCCCTCAAGCCCCTTCCATATTCGCCACTCCGTGAGCATTTCTTGCAAGGAAAGAAAAGGGAGTCCGAAAAATAATCCGGGGCCCGATTCTTTTTCACCATTATGTGCAAGATAAAGCGCCCTGAGCTCTTCAGGAAACGCGACGTCCATCTCATTTTCAGCTTGTTGAATGTCTTCCTCTGTTGCAGGAGGATCCAAAAACGGACGGAAATGTTGTTTTAATTCAGTATGCAACTGTTTCATCATTGTTTGAATCATCTTTTCTCTCCTTAATGCTTTGTAAGACTAATTACATCATGAATGTGTATCCTTGGCAATCCGGGAAGGGAAACAGAGCGAAAAGCCGAACATGTTAGGAGAGGTGAGCATGAGATGAAAGGTTTGTTTCAGTATAATTGGCAAGTTCGCGATGAATGGTTTGACTGGTGCCTGAAGCAGCCGCCGGAGGAAATCGAAAAGAAGCGTTCAGGCGGTATGGAAAGCATTTTGAAAAACCTGTTTCATATTGTCGATGTTGAGGTAAGCTGGATATATGCCATTTTAGACAGGCCGGACTTCACTCCCGAGTTTTCCGACTACCCGTCGATTCAGCACATTATCAGGTTTTCTGAAGCGTATCGTCCCGAGGTTGAGAGCGTGGTTTTTCATTTTTCCAGCTCAGCCGAACAAAAGCCTGTCAAAGCGTCTTGGTCGGAAGAAACCTATACACAAGGTGATATTTTAAGGCATTTGATCGCCCATGAAATTCATCACATCGGACAAATGTCTGTCTGGGCGCGGGAGATGAACCGTGTTCCGGTATCCGCTTCATATGTAGAACGGCAACAATAAAAAAGACCCCCAAGACAAAAGTCTTGAGAGCCTTTAAAACGCCATAATTAACGTTTTGAGAACTG
>NZ_JBALMR010000075.1:0-13811 GCF_036963165.1 Bacillus sp. JJ675
ATTCTTAACATTTGCCATGACTCCACCTCGCCGAAAAGGGCTTTTAAATGGTATCACATAACAAGTTGATCATGCAATGAATAACTATAGTGTTTTCGCAATATTTCGAATCGTTTCCAAGGCGCGCAAAGCGTACTGTTCATTTCGTTCCTGTTTATTTTTAATTTTAACCCCCAGATCCTTAAAAAGCCCGAAATTCGCATTCATCGGCTGAAAATTCTTCTTGTTCGTTTCCGTAATGTAGTGGGCCATGCTGCCGATTGCCGTCTCACCTGAAAACGTGACAGGCTCTTTGCCCATGACAAGGTGCGCCGCATTGATACCGGCGACAAGCCCCGATGCCGCTGACTCGACATAGCCTTCAACCCCGGTCATTTGTCCGGCAAAGAACAGATCGTCCCGCTTTTTAAACTGATACGTCGGTTTTAAAAGGCTCGGCGAGTTGATGAACGTATTTCTGTGCATGACGCCGTACCGGACGATTTCAGCCTGTTCCAGCCCCGGAATCAGACGGAGAACCTCTTTTTGATCGCCCCATTTCAAGTGCGTTTGAAAGCCGACGATGTTATAGAGCGTGCCTGCGGCATCGTCCTGTCTGAGCTGAACGACAGCGTACGGACGTTTTCCCGTTTTCGGATCTTCCAGGCCAACCGGCTTCATCGGTCCGAAAAGCATCGTTTTTTTGCCCCGCTTGGCCATCACTTCAATCGGCATGCAGCCCTCGAAAAAGATCTCTTTTTCAAACTCTTTCAACGGAACGGTTTCCGCGGACACGAGCGCATCATAGAACCGGTCGAATTCCTCTTCTGTCATCGGACAGTTCAGGTAGGCGGCTTCGCCTTTATCATAGCGCGATTTTAAATATACTTTATCCATATCAAGGCTGTCCTTTTCGACAATCGGCGCTGCGGCGTCATAAAAATACAGGTAGTCTTCGCCGGTGAGCTCCCGGAGCTGCTCTGACAGCGCCTCGGAAGTCAGCGGGCCTGTCGCGATGATCGTCGGTCCTTCCGGAATCGACGTCACCTCTTCATTAATAACGGTCACATTCGGATGATTCTTCACTTTATCCGTTACGTTTGCGGCAAATTCGTGTCTGTCCACGGCAAGCGCTCCGCCGGCCGGTACTGAGCATTCATCGGCGGCGGCGATAATCGCCGAATCAAGAATCCGCATTTCTTCCTTTAATACGCCGACGGCATTCGTTAAAGAATTGGCGCGAAGCGAATTGCTGCAGACAAGTTCTGCAAATTTGTCAGTGTGATGCGCCGGCGTCTGCTTGACGGGCCTCATTTCGTACAGGCGGACGCTGATCCCCCGTTTTGCAAGCTGCCATGCCGCTTCGCTTCCGGCAAGTCCGGCCCCGATGACGTTAACTGTTTGATTCATGTTTTACATCTCCTAATTTATGAATTGAATTGTTCTTTTAACACAACAAAGAAGGTGAGCAAAGCCCTGCTCACCGCTACTTTTGTTGTTCTTCCTTATAATCGCAGCCCACGCATTGCACCTGAACGCCTTTTTTGAGCTTTTTCTCGACGAGCATGTCCCCGCATTTCGGACATTTGCGCTCAAGGGGTTTATCCCATGATACAAATTCGCATTCAGGGTAACGGTCGCAGCCGTAAAAGATGCGGCGTTTTTTCGATTTGCGTTCGACGATGTTGCCGATTTTGCAGGACGGGCATTTGACTCCGATCTCTTTGACGATCGGCTTGGTATTGCGGCAGTCTGGAAAATTGGAGCAAGCCATGAATTTTCCGTAACGGCCCATTTTGTATACCATCGGATGGCCGCATTCTTCACAGTCGACGCCTGCATACTCGGGTTCGATTTCGACTTCCTGCATCTCTGCTTCCGCTTTTTTCACGCGCTTTTCAAAGTCCTTATAAAATGAATCGATGATCTGCACCCACTCGATGTTTCCGTCTTCGACGTCATCAAGCTCTTTTTCCATTTTCGCCGTGAACTCAACGTTAATGATTTCAGGGAAAAACTCCATAATGAGATCAAGGACGATACCGCCGAGTTCTGTCGGCACAAAGCGTTTGTTATCAAGCGCGACATATCCCCGCTTTTGAATGGTGTCAAGCGTAGGAGCGTATGTGGACGGACGCCCGATGCCCAGCTCTTCAAGCGTTTTGACAAGCCTTGCTTCCGTATAGCGGGGAGGCGGCTGGGTGAAGTGCTGTTCGGGTTCGATGTCCTTGGAAAGAACCGTATCCCCTTCTGCCAGGTCAGGGAGCATCTTGTTCTTTTCCTCCAACTGGTCGTCTTTTCCTTCAACATACACTTTCATAAAACCGGAAAATTTGACTTTACTTCCGTTCGCCCGGAATGTCAATCCGTTATTTTCAAGGTCGACGCTCATCGTATCCAAAGTGGCCGGCGCCATTTGGCTCGCGACGAAGCGTTCCCAAATCAGCTTGTATAGTCTAAGCTGGTCTCTGCCCAGCACGGTTTTCAGCTCTGAAGGCTTCCTTAGCACTGAAGTCGGCCTGATCGCTTCGTGAGCATCCTGGGCGTTTTCATTCTTTTTGGCGGGCTTTCGTTTGCTGCCCAAAAATTCTTTTCCGTAGTTTTCGCCGATAAAAGCGGCGGCTTCTTCCTGGGCCGTGTTTGAGATGCGGGTTGAATCCGTTCTCATATACGTAATGAGCCCGACCGTTCCTTCTTTTCCAAGATCGATTCCCTCATATAACTGCTGGGCGATCATCATCGTTTTCTTCGCCCGGAAATTTAATTTGCGCGCGGCTTCCTGCTGCAATGTTGACGTTGTAAACGGCAGAGCCGGATTTCGTTTGCGCTCTTTTTTCGTTACCTTTTTGACATCAAATTTGTTTCCTTTGATCTGTGAAAGGATCTGTTTGACATCGTCTTCGCTTTTTAATGGATGCTTCTCGCCGCGGATGCCGAAGAAGCTGGCTTCAAAGGCTTCTTTTCCTTTCAGGAACGTGCCTTCAATCGTCCAGTATTCCTCGGGTTTGAACTCGTTGATTTCTTTTTCGCGGTCAATGATCAGGCGGAGCGCAACAGATTGCACGCGTCCCGCGCTTAACCCTTTTTTGACTTTTTTCCATAAAATCGGACTGATTTTATAACCGACGAGGCGGTCAAGCACCCTTCGCGCCTGCTGGGCATCTACGAGATCCATGTTGATCATGCGCGGATGCTTAAACGAATCTTTGATCGCGTCTTTTGTAATTTCGTTAAATACGACGCGGCAGTCTGAATTTAAATCTAAATCCAGACTGTGGGCAAGGTGCCATGCGATGGCTTCCCCTTCCCTGTCGGGGTCGGCTGCGAGATATACTTTTTTCGCTTTTTTCGCCGCCGTTTTTAAATCCTTCAGAACCGGTCCTTTCCCGCGGATCGTAATGTATTTTGGTTCAAAGTTCCGCTCGATGTCAACTCCCATTTGGCTTTTCGGCAGATCTCTGACATGCCCCATCGATGCTTTTACTTTGTATTTTTTTCCTAAGTATCGTTCAATCGTTTTCGCCTTTGCAGGCGATTCCACGATGACTAAGTATTCGGACATCACATTATCCCCCTCAAGAGGTGTTCTCTCTCTTATCAATTTAGCCTTTTTATTGTATTCATCATAATCGCCGTTTATATAGTGATGATGTTGATTAAAAACGTCTGATTTATTTCCTTTTATATGATGAACGCTGATTAAAGCGTTTAAACTTGAAATCCTCACTATTATTAAATATTCATATACGGTTTGTCAAACGATAATTCTAAACGGATTCCGTATAACGGGCCTGAAATGCCGGAAGCTCACCGAGAATATCGTCTACGCTTGAGACGAGTTTTGCTCCTTCCTGGATCAGCCCGGCCGGTCCTTTTGAATTTTCGTCAAATATTGAACCAGGCACCGCAAATACTTCCCTGCCTTGTTCGAGCGCCTGGTAGGCGGTGATGAGCGAGCCGCTTTTTTCCTTGCCCTGAATGACGACGATTCCTTCTGTTAAGCCGCTGATCAGCCGATTTCGCTGCGGAAAGTGCCATTTTTGGGGTTTTGTATCGGGTAGGTGCTCTGACACCAGAAGATGGCTTTCGACCATCTGTTGGGCAAGCAGACGGTTTTCACGAGGATATATGCAGTTGAATCCGCCGGCGATGATGCCGATCGTTCTTCCTTTTGAACGGATTGTCTCCCGATGGGCGTGACCGTCGATCCCTTTGGCAAGCCCGCTGACGATTGTCCATTCCTTTTTGCTGAGCGCTCTGGCAAAGTAGGAAGCCGCATTTTCGCCGTACTGTGAAGGATTTCGGGTTCCCACAATGCCGATGAGCCTTTTTTCATAAAGAAGGGTTTTGTTTCCTTTGAGAAAAAGAACGGGAGGCGGGTCGTGGATCGTTTTCAGCAGGGGTGGATATTCAGGGGACGAAATCGCAATTACGCTTATTCCGTTTTCGCGGTAGCTTGCGATGATCTGCTTAACATTCGGAAGCTCTTTTTCGGCCAGCTTTCGGATGGCGCCGACGTTTATGCTTTTCGATGACAGCTTTTTTAGAGAGTGGTTCTTATCTTCCGCAAGCGATAAGGACGGGTCTTCCTTCCACCATTTAAACAAGAGGGAAGGGGAAAGGTTGCTGTACAGGCGAAGCAATATTAAAAGCCCGCACTTGTCATTCATTCGAAAACCTCCATTATAAAGTATCGTACGAAATCTCCATGATAAAAAAGCAGGAATAGACCGTTCGGACTATTCCCGCTAAGGGACGATAAATCAGTGTGTCTTGCAGGTTTCGTAAAGTCCTTTTTCCTTCAGGACCTTAATCAGCGTTTCACCCATGACTGAAGGTGTTTCCGCGACTTCGATTCCGCAAGCATTCATCGTTTTAATCTTTTCGTCAGCCGTGCCTTTTCCTCCAGAAATGATGGCGCCGGCATGGCCCATCCGCTTTCCGGGAGGCGCCGTTTTTCCGCCGATAAAGCCGACGACAGGTTTAGTCATGTTTGCTTTGACCCATTCTGCCGCTTCTTCTTCGGCTGTTCCGCCGATTTCCCCGATCATGATCACCGCATGTGTCTCAGGATCTTCATTAAATGCTTTCAGCACATCGATGAAGTTCGTGCCGTTCACAGGGTCTCCGCCGATTCCGACTGCCGTCGACTGGCCGATTCCGGCTTCTGACAGCTGATGAACCGCTTCATATGTAAGCGTTCCAGACCGCGACACGACTCCGACATGGCCTTTTTTATGAATGTATCCCGGCATGATGCCGATTTTGCATTCCTCAGGCGTGATGGCTCCCGGACAGTTCGGCCCGATCAGCCTTGTTTTCTTGCCTTCCATAAATCGTTTCACTTTTACCATGTCAAGCACCGGAATATGCTCGGTGATGCAGATGACGAGCTCAAGCTCAGCGTCAACCGCTTCCATAATCGCGTCTGCGGCAAATGGCGCCGGGACATAAATGACAGATGCGGTCGCTCCCGTTTCGTTTACCGCGTCTTCCACCGTATTGAACACAGGCACCCCTTCAACCTCTGTTCTGCCTTTGCCCGGCGTCACACCGCCGACGATTTTTGTTCCGTATTCGAGCATCTGCTTTGTATGAAACAAAGCGGTTGAACCTGTTATCCCTTGAACAATGACTTTTGTGTCTTTATTAATAAATACACTCATTTTGGTCCCCCTGCCTTTCTTACTTCACTAAGGATACGATTTTCTGCGCGCCGTCAGCCATCGATTCCGCAGACGTGATATTGAGTCCTGACTCATCGAGGATCTTCTTGCCGAGATCCACGTTTGTTCCTTCCAATCGAACGACAAGCGGCAATGTCAAACCGACTTGTTTTGTCGCTTCTACAACGCCTTCTGCAATGACGTCGCACTTCATGATGCCGCCGAAAATGTTGACGAAGATCCCTTTTACATTTTGGTCAGACAAGATGATCTTGAAAGCTTCCGTTACCTTTTCGGCTGTTGCGCCGCCTCCTACGTCAAGAAAGTTGGCCGGTTCCCCTCCATAGTGTTTGATGATGTCCATGGTCGACATCGCAAGCCCCGCTCCGTTGACCATGCACCCGATGTTGCCGTCCAGTGAAATATAGCTTAAATCGTATTTTGATGCTTCAATTTCCTTCGGATCTTCTTCATCAAGATCCCTGTATTCCAATATGTCTTTTTGCCTGTATAAAGCATTGCTGTCGAAATTGAGCTTTGCGTCAAGCGCCATGACCTTCCCGTCTCCAGTGACGACGAGCGGGTTGATTTCGGCGATGGAGCAGTCCTTTTCAACAAAAGCAGTGTACAGGCCCATCATGAATTTCACGGCCTGGTTGACGAGCTCTTTGGGAATGTTGATCGCAAAAGCGATTTTCTTCGCTTGATAGCTTTGCAGTCCGACAGCCGGATCAATGACTTCTTTGACGATTTTTTCCGGCGTTTTTTCGGCGACTTCCTCGATCTCCGTTCCGCCTTCTTCAGAAGCCATCAGGACGATGCGCGATGTCGCCCTGTCAAGAACAAGCCCGACGTAATATTCCTTTTTAATATCGCAGCCTTCTTCGATAAGTAAGCGTTTTATTTCGCGGCCGTCAGGACCCGTCTGATGAGTGACGAGCGTTTTCCCCAGCAGTTCTTCCGCATAGGCTTTCACTTCGTCTGTTGATTTTGCAATTTTTACCCCTCCTGCTTTGCCGCGGCCTCCTGCATGAATTTGAGCTTTCACGACATAAACTGGGCCCGACAGTGATTCTGCCGCTTTGACCGCTTCATCTGCTGTAAATGCCACTTTACCTTCCGGAACAGTCACCCCGTATTTTCTGAGGACCTCTTTCCCTTGGTACTCATGGATATTCATTTCCCATCCTCCTAACTTATGTAGCAAAAATAAAAATAGACTGCGCTTTCATTTTATATAATCATAGATCGATTGTCTAGGTTTCAATGAGAAATCGTAAAATCCTTCTAAACATTCAAACTTTTATTTTATTGAAAATATAAAAATTAATAAAGGGAATGCCTTTTTCGCAAAGGTCATTCCCTCATTTTCACTTTTTCATCCAACGTATAGATGAACGAAAAGATCTCGGCAACGATTTCATACAGCGCTTCCGGGATATGATCGTCAAGCTCCAGGTGGCGCATCAATTCGACAAGCGTCGGGTCCTCCTGAATCGGAACGCCCGCTTTTTTCGCTTCTTCAATGATCTTTTCGGCTGTCAGACCCGATCCCTTGGCAACGACTTTCGGCGCCTTGTCTTTCATTTCATCATAGTGAAGAGCGACAGCCCTTCTTAACAAAGATTCCTTCATATTTTCACATCCAGGGCGCTTTCTGTGACCCGTTCAAACTGACGCTCTAAAATCGGCGCGATTTCAATGTTTTCGCGCTGTTTCGCCGTGACGCTTGACAGGCTGTAGCCCAGCTCTTTCACGTTTTCTTTCAGGACGGGGATCAAAGGCTCAATGAGCGGCTCCAAATCAAAGCCGGTCTCGATCGTAACCGTCATGACGTTTTGCTGGATAAAGCAATCGACAACCGTCTCCTTCAATCCCTCCAACTGAAGATAAAACATGAGGCGGCATTGGGACGGATCGATTTTTCCGTCTTCCTTCTTTTTTCCCTTTAAGAAAACCGTCAAATCCTGTACCCCGTTCTTTGAAAACAAAGGATACGAAAGAAACAGCTGGCTTTGCGCGGTATTGTCCTGCTGCAGAAACAGCTGGCCGTTTAAACGGTGAAAGATCTGCTCCGCTTCCTGCCTGACAGGAGCCGGAAGGTCCTGGGAATGCCTCACCTCGTTCAAAAGCAGCTTTAATGAGTGAAGCCCCCCATCTTTCAAGGTTCTTCCGCTGTCGAGCGCTTTAATGAATGACAGCTCGTCTTTGACGCCAAAAAGGTCTTTCGCTTTAAAAAGGAAGGCGAGCGCATCCGCTTTATTCGTCAATGAGGGCGCTGTTTCCCTGATGACATTCCGCAATACGTCCATCTCGTTTTCCGACAATGCGCCCAGATCGGCGTGAAGCGCCACAGGCTGTTTAGCTTCGGTCGCTTTCAACCAGTTTACTGCCTCTTTAACGGGAGTTGTACCGTTATGGTCAGCCTGTGCGGCCAATTTTGCGAGCAGGCGTTCCGCGGCCGCTAATTCAAGGCTCTCTGGCCTCTGTTTTACCGTTATTCTTTCCTGTACCGCCTGAAATTGCCGAGGAATTCCCCGTTCGGGTGCATCCGCCTGCAGAAGGGGCTGAGCGGTTTGCTTCGTGTCCTTGCCGGCCGATACAGTGAGCTCTTTCAGTACTTGAATGAGCTTTTCGGCATGAACCTCTGTTTCCGACTGCAAAATCGGCAGCAGCGCTTGCTTGAGCTTTTCCATACTTGCCGTTTGCTGCGGCTCCCTATTGATCATCTCAAAAGTTTCTGCAATCTGTTTGTGGAGGGGAGCCGGATCTTTTACGGCCAGAATCGAATCCAGCACGCCGGGATGAACCGGCAGCTCGCGCTTCAATGCAAACATGACGGCATCCGTTCCTTTCTGGGCATCTGATTTCGGCAGATTTTCAAGCCATTTAACGGCCGCTTTTAAGTCGTTTTCCTTGATGGGCTGTTGTTCTTTCAGCATCGCTCCGACCAGAAATAAGGCTTCATTCGTACGTTTCAATGAGAGCCCGTTTAACAGCTTAACAGCGGCATCCTGCATCGTTTTCGGATTTTGGTCAAACGTCTCGACGACTTGAAGCCGGCCTGCCGGCTCATCCGGTTTCTTCTCATAAGAAAACCAATAGTATGTATTTGCGGCAAGCGGCGTTTCCAGTTTTCCCTGCAGCACCGAATTGCCGATCTGAATTTCAGCCAATTGTCCGCTGATGAAGCGGAGAACCTTTCCGAGCATCAGCCTTTTCTGATCTGTCTCCGTCCCCATGATCTGCTTTATAGAATCCGACTTTTCAAATTGTTTTATCAGGCTGTTATGTATGTCGTTCAGCATCACCGGCATCCTGCTCCCTTTTATGATTTATAAATAGGCTTGAACAGGGGCGAACGATCTTCGGTGAATCGGTGACGGTCCGTATTTGGCAAGGGCTTCAAGGTGTTCCTTCGTCCCGTAGCCTTTATGTTTTTCAAAACCGTACATCGGATAGCTTGCGGCGTATTCGTCCATCAGCCTGTCTCTCGTTACTTTGGCGATGCATGCGCCGGCGGCGATCGACGCGCTTTTGGCGTCTCCTTTTATAATCGAGGACTGCTTCGTGTCCAAAGGAAGCGACATCGCGTCCAGCAAAAGGTAGTCTGGAGCCGCGGACAGCGCTTGAACGGCTTTGACCATCGCAAGCTTCGACGCTTCGTAAATATTCACGTCATCGATCACGGCTGAATCGCAAATTCCGACGCCGACAGCAACCGCTTCTTCCATAATGTAAGAATAGTAATCTTCCCTTTTTTGCTTTGACAGCTTTTTAGAATCCGTCAAACCGAGTATTTCACAGTCCTCTTTTAAGATGACGGCGGCGGCCACGACAGGGCCTGCCAAAGGGCCTCTTCCGGCTTCATCTATTCCAGCGATATAACGGCAGCCCTCCGCTCTTAAACGCTGCTCCATAGACGTCATCACCCGCCACTCTTCCCGCATGGCCGAGAGCTTTTCGTTTTTCTTCAGCCATGCGCTGACAAGGGCTTGAACGCTTTTTCGCTCATCTTTTTTACACTGCTCGATAAAAGGGTCGTGCTCTTCTTTCACCGATTGAAGATGTTCTTTGATTTCTTTTACGGTTAGTGATTTCACTTCTCTTCTCCCCTATTTTTCTTATCGGCGCTTCTCCCGCAAAAATAAAGACCCGCCTTTTTAAAAGCGCGCCTTAATCGTCTATAGGCTTCTCAAAAGAGAGCGGGCCGAATTTTTCGGTGCGGATATCCCGGATGATCACTTCTGTCGTTTTGTCATAATTAATCTCTCCGCCTGCCATCAGACAGCCGCGCTTTTTGCCGATCTCATCAAACAAACGTGCGATCTCTTCCGGAATGTCCGCTAAATCGTAGCGCTTTTTTAAGCGGTCGGGATAATGCTCTTCCAAAAAGCGCAAAGCGAAAAACGCGACATCCTGCAAATTGATGATCGAATCTTTAATGGCCCCAGTTGCCGCCAGCTTTAATCCGACGAGCTCATCCTCAAACTTCGGCCATAAAATGCCCGGCGTATCGAGAAGTTCAAGCTCTTTTCCGACTTTCACCCATTGCTGTGCGGTCGTAACCCCCGGTCTGTCGCCGGTTTTCGCAATGTTCTTTTTGGCGAGCCGGTTGATCAAGGTCGACTTGCCGACGTTCGGAATGCCGACGATCAATGCCCGAATCGCCCTCGGCTTTACGCCTTTTGCTTTCATTTTATCAAATTTTTCTTTGAGCAGCTCTTTTGAAGCCGGCAGGATTTGATTTAACCCCTGGCCGTTAACGGAGTTAATCGCAAGCGAGGGAATCCCGTCTGCTTCAAAGTGCTTTTTCCATTGGTTCGTCACCGCGGAATCGGCTTTATCCGCTTTATTGAGCAGCATGATTCGCGGTTTATTCTTGAGGATCTCTTCGATCATCGGGTTTCGCGAAGACATCGGAATTCTGGCGTCTACCAGCTCATATACGATGTCGATTAGTTTCAGCTTTTCCGTTACTTCCCGCCTCGCTTTGGCCATATGCCCGGGAAACCATTGAATTACCATATGACGGACACCTTCCTTCTGTTACTGCTATCTTTTAAAAGGCAGAATGATTTTATACTTCTTTTACAAAAAAAGAGCTTGTTATGGTTAACAAGCTCTTTTCGTTCGCTATCATTATCGTCTGATTTCTTTAATACGAGCCGCTTTTCCACGAAGTTCGCGCAAGTAATAAAGTTTCGCACGGCGTACTTTACCATGGCGGACAACTTCGATTTTCGCGATTTTCGGTGTGTGCAATGGGAATGTACGCTCAACTCCGACACCGTAAGAAACCTTACGAACTGTGAAAGTTTCGCTGATTCCGCCACCACGACGCTTAATCACAACACCTTCGAATACCTGAATACGCTCGCGGTTACCCTCGACGACTTTCACGTGTACGCGAAGAGTGTCACCAGGACGGAACGCAGGCAAGTCAGTGCGCAATTGTTCTTTTGTGATTTCTTCAATCAATTTTTGCATCGTCTTCAACTCCTTCCAACAGATGCTCATGAGCGAATAACCTCACACAGCGGAACATCGTTTTCAAACTCAAACGAAACCCCCGTTTGAGTCACAAGTAGTATCATATCATACCTTTTCCCGCCATGCAATAGAATCTATCGGTTTTCCCACTCTGAAATCCATTTTCTTTCTTCGTCTGACAAAGGATAGTCTTCGAGAAGATCGGGCCGTCTTAGAAACGTCCGTTTGAGAGACTCTTTCCGCCTCCACTCTTTAATCTTCGCATGGTTTCCTGATGTGAGAACCTCCGGCACCTTCATGCCTTTATAATCCGCCGGCCGCGTGTAGTGAGGGTGCTCGAGCAGCCCGGTGCTGAAAGAGTCTTCAAGGTGCGACTCTTCCTTGCCGAGCACGCCCGGCAGAAGTCTCACAACGCTGTCGGCGATCATCATGGCAGGAAGCTCGCCGCCCGTCAGGACGAAGTCCCCGATCGAAATCTCGTCAGTGGCGAGATGCTCTCTGATCCGTTCATCATATCCTTCATAATGGCCGCAAATGAACAGGAGATGCTCCTCTTTTGCCAGCTCTTCCGCCTTCTTCTGTGTATAGCGCTCGCCTTGGGGGCAGACGAGGATGATTCTTGGAGATCTGCCTGCTTCTTCTGTCNNNNCAAAGACGGGCTGCGGTTTTAACACCATTCCCGCCCCACCGCCGTACGGATAATCATCAACGGTTTGATGCTTATTGTCGGAATAAGCGCGAAAGTTCACTACGTGAAAGTCGACGGCATTTTTTTCCTGGGCTTTTTGCAGAATGGAAGAGCCCAGCACGCCTTCAAACATCTCCGGAAAAAGCGTTAAAAAATCAATTCTCATTCGTCAAGTAATCCTTCCATGATATGAATCTTGATCGTTTTGTCTTTGACGTTGATGTCTTTGACAACGGCATCGATATAAGGGATGAGCGCGTCTTTTTTCCCCTGGCGCCCGACAACCCAGACATCGTTAGCACCGGGAGTCAAAATTTCTTTTACTTTGCCGATCAGATCTCCTTCTTCCGAGAAAACGTCACAGCCGATGATTTCGTGAAAATAATATTCGTCTTCTGCCAATGGGCTTAATTGGTCTTCGGGAACTTTAATCAAGGCGTTTTTTAACGTTTCGGCTTCAGTCAAAGTGGAGATCTCTTCGAACTGCAAGAGATGAAACTGTTTGTGAAGCCTGTGAGAGCCGACGGTCACCTGAACAGGCTCTTTTCCCTCCATGAACAAATAGAGCGTATTTCCCGGCTTGTACCGTTCTTCGGGAAAGTCGGTTTTCGAAATTACGCGGACTTCACCTTTTACCCCATGAGTATTGACAATTTTCCCTACATTAAACCATTGTTTCTGCATTTCTTCACCTCGGACGAATTTCAATGACAATTCCGTCTTTAATCACGATTGTTTTACCCTCTGTCATATCATGCCAATTGTCACCGACTTCGATCTCCATTAAAGCATCAATCTCTTTTTCTTTCACTTCGCTGCCCAGCGGGAGCGTGTGGATCTGATTGATTTGAAAATCGATGATTTTGATTTTATCCTGGCGTTTTTCGATTTCTTTTTTGAACGATTCGGTTGCCGCCGGATTGTGGTGTTCTTTTTCGTGCTTTCTCAGCTGAAAATAAAGCTGGTTGCATTCGCGCTCAAGGGTTTCTTTTCTTTCTTCAAAAGAAGCCAGCAGCTTTTTTTTGCTGTTTTCGGTTAAAACCTGCATAACGGTAACACGTTGGATAATTTGCATGGCATCATCACCTACTGTCCCCGTGATTTTTCTTCCCTGTTATCCGGCGGCGTGGCATGGCCGACTGACGCGGAATTTGTCATCTGTTTTGATGTTTCCCACATGATAAAAAAGGGGGAGGTTTTCACCCTCTCCCCTTAGTCTGCGATCTCTAGTTGAACTTTCTTAGAAGACTGTGCGCCGGCCGCAAATACGACAGAACGTATCGCTCTTGCAGTCCGCCCTTTTTTGCCGATGATTTTGCCGGTATCCTCTTTGTTGACGGAAAGGCGAAAGACGATCCGCCGTTCGCTTTCCTCTTTGGATACCTGTATGTCATCCGGGTGATCCACAAGCGGTTTGACCAAAGATACAATCAGTTCTTCCAAGTGCAGATCACTCATTACTTGCTTTGTTTAGCGTTGTGGAATTTTTCCATAATGCCTTCTTTTGAGAAAAGGTTGCGAACCGTGTCAGACGGTTTAGCTCCCGTTTGAAGCCATTTCAGCGCAAGCTCTTCATCGATTTTCACTTCCGCAGGTTTTGCCACCGGGTTGTAAGTTCCGACTGTTTCGATGAAACGGCCGTCACGCGGCGAACGAGAATCTGCTACAACGATACGATAGAAAGGAGATTTTTTAGCTCCCATGCGTTTTAAACGAATTTTTACTGCCATTTTACTAGCACCTCCGAAAATATTTCAACAAGATAGTATATTAACAATGATAAAAGTGTTTGTAAAGTGTTTTTTCTTAACAACGGTTTTATCATCTGAAAACAAGATTACATGAAGGGCAACTTAAATCCTTTTTTCTTCCCTTTTGTCATGTTTGTCATCTGCTTCATCATTTTTTTCATTTCATCAAATTGCTTTAGCAGACGGTTGACTTCCTGGACGGATGTCCCGCTCCCTTTGGCAATCCGTTTGCGT
>NZ_JBALMR010000075.1:13835-23658 GCF_036963165.1 Bacillus sp. JJ675
TTCTTTCCCCGTCATGGACTTGATGATCGCTTCGACGTGGCTGAGCTGTTTTTCGTCAACCTTTACGTTTTTTAAGCCTTTCATTTTGCCTGCGCCAGGCATCATTTGAATCAGCTCTTCAAGCGGTCCCATGTTGCGGACTTGCCCGAGCTGTTCCAAAAAGTCGTCAAGGGTGAAGCTCATATTTTTCATTTTCTGTTCGAGCTCTTTCGCCTTTTCTTGATCGACGTTGGCTTGGGCTTTTTCGATCAGGGTGAGCACATCGCCCATTCCGAGAATCCGCGAAGCCATCCGCTCGGGATGGAACGGTTCAAGGGCATCAAGCTTTTCGCCCATTCCGGCAAATTTGATCGGCGTGTTCGTCACGGCGCGGATCGACAAGGCCGCTCCGCCCCTCGTATCACCGTCAAGTTTTGTAAGGATGACGCCTGTCACGCCAAGCTGTTCATTAAAGCTTTTGGCAACGTTTACCGCATCTTGACCCGTCATGGAATCGACGACAAGGAAGATTTCTTCCGGCTGAGCCGTTTCTTTTACCTTTTCCAGCTCATCCATCAGCTCTTCATCAATATGAAGGCGTCCCGCCGTATCGATGATCACATAGTCGTGGTGGTCTTCTTTCGCCTTTTCGATTGCCTGTTTGGCAATGTCGACAGGGCTGACCTGGTCTCCGAGCGAGAATACCGGCATATCGAGCTGTTTGCCGAGCGTTTCCAGCTGCTTGATCGCAGCCGGGCGGTATATATCCGCTGCCACGAGCAGCGGGTTGCGGTTATGTTTTTTGCGAAGCAGGTTGGCAAGCTTTCCTGTCGTCGTCGTTTTACCGGCCCCTTGCAGACCGACCATCATGATGACAGTTGGCGGGCGCTTTGCCGCGGCGATCTTGCTTTCTTCGCCGCCCATCAGCTCCGTCAGCTCCTCTTTGACGACTTTAATGACCTGCTGTCCGGGTGTCAGGCTTTTCATGACATCCTGCCCGACGGCCCGTTCGCTTACCTTTTTCACAAAATCTTTGACGACTTTAAAGTTGACGTCCGCTTCAAGGAGCGCCAAACGGACTTCTCGCATCATTTCTTTGACGTCTTGTTCCGTTACTTTTCCTTTTCCGCGGATTTTAGAAATCGTTTGCTGCAGTCGGTCGGCTAATCCTTCGAATGCCATTTTTCAGTGCCGCCTCCTAATCTAATTTCTCAAGCGCGTCGATGAGCGGGGACACTTCAGGCTGACCGGCAGTCAGCTGTCTCAGCTCTTCAAAAATCTTTTTGCGCTCTTGAAATTTTTTAAACAAAAGTAGCTTTTCTTCATATTGCTCAAGCATGGCCTCGGTCCGTTTGATGTTGTCATAGACCGCCTGTCTTGAGACATGATATTCTTCAGCTATTTCGCCGAGGGAGAAATCGTCTAAATAGTAAAGCGACATGTAGCTTTTTTGTTTTGATGTCAACAACGACTGATAAAAATCAAACAGGTAATTCATTCGCGTTGTTTTTTCAAGCGTCATGAGACTCTCCCCCTTGTTAAGTCAAATCCCTTTACGATACACTAGTTTACGCTGATTTTTTTCATCTGTCAAGTTTTTATCTTGTCATAATGTCCTGCAGCGTTTGTTAAAAAGAAAACCCCTTTTATATAGGGGCTTTCGCGTGCTATTCTTCTTTTTCAATCAGATCGGAAAACAGGCCGTATACGTAGGATTCGGCTTCAAACGGCTGCAGGTCGTCCATTTTTTCGCCGAGGCCGACAAGTTTGACGGGAATCTTCAGCTCGTGGCGGATGGCGAGGACGATTCCTCCTTTTGCCGTTCCGTCGAGCTTTGTCAGAACAATGCCCGATACATCGGTCGCCTTGGAAAATTCCTTCGCCTGCGTCATCGCGTTTTGGCCTGTCGTCGCGTCCAGAACGAGCAGCACTTCATGAGGCGCGTCAGGAACCTCGCGCTGGATGACCCGCTTTACTTTTTCAAGCTCTTTCATCAAGTTCACCTTGTTTTGCAGACGTCCCGCCGTGTCGCACAGCAGAACATCGGCGCCGCGCGCTTTGGCGGCTTGAACAGCATCATAGATGACGGCTGCCGGATCTGAGCCTTCGGCCTGTTTGACGACATGGGCACCGACCCGCTCTCCCCACACTTCAAGCTGGTCGATCGCACCGGCGCGGAACGTGTCTCCTGCTGCGAGAACAACGTTTTTGCCTTCTTTGACAAACTTGTGGGCGAGCTTGCCGATCGTCGTCGTTTTGCCGACGCCGTTGACCCCGACAAACAGGATGATGTTCAAGCGTCCGTCTTCTACGCGGAGCTCTGAAGCTTCCTGCTCCCCGCCTTCATAAATGTCGACGAGCTTTTCGGAAATAACGGAACGCACTTCCTTCGGATCCTGGATATTTCTTCGTTTGACCTCGGTCTTCAGCTCATCGATCAGCTCCATCACCGTTGACACGCCGACGTCTGCTCCGATCAGCACTTCTTCAAGCTCTTCGAAAAAATCTTCATCGACTTTCCGGTAGCGGGAGACAAGCTCATTGACCCTCTCCTGAAATGAGTTTCTCGTTTTGGCGAGCCCTTCTTTAAACTTTCCTGAGACTGAGTCTGTTTGCTTCGTGATTTTTTCTTTCAGTTTTTTAAAAAAGCTCATGACTGGTAACCTCGCTTTATTGAACTAATTCTTTCGTATCTTCAAGCTTGACGGAGACAAGCTTGGAAACGCCTGATTCCTGCATTGTTACGCCATAGAGAACGTCGGCTTCTTCCATCGTTCCCTTTCTGTGCGTAATGACGATAAACTGTGTTTCGTGGCTGTATTTTTTCAAATATTGCGCAAAGCGGAACACGTTCGCTTCGTCAAGCGCGGCCTCAACCTCATCAAGCACGCAGAACGGGACGGGTCTGACCTTTAGGATCGAAAACAAGAGGGCGATCGCCGTCAGAGCCCGTTCTCCGCCGGAGAGGAGGCTTAAGTTTTGCAGTTTTTTCCCCGGAGGCTGAGCGATGATGTCTACGCCCGACTGAAGCAGGTCATTCGGATCGGTCAGATTCAGTTCAGCTCTGCCGCCGCCGAACAGCGCGCGGAAGACGTCTTCGAAATGGGAGCGGATTTGCTGAAACGTATCTGAAAAGCGCTTCGTCATTTCCTCGTCCATTTCCTCGATCACCTGAAAGAGCGTATTTTTCGCTTCAAGCAGATCGTCTCTCTGCTCTGTCAGGAAAACGTAGCGCTCATTGACCCTTTCATATTCTTCAATGCTTCCGAGGTTCACGGTGCCCAGCTCTTCGATCGCCAGCTTGATCAGCTTGACGCGCTTTCTCGCCTCTTCGGGGCTGAGCTCAAGCGGATATTTTTCCTTCGCCCATTCAAAGGAGAGGCCGTATTCCTCCCTCAGGAATGACAGCAGGTTGTCAAGCTCGACTTCCATGCGGCCGAGCTTGACTTCTTCATCTTTCAGGAGCCCGGCCATTTGTTTGTACTGGCGCTTCATTTCTTTCAGCTCAAGCTCTTCTGTTTCAAGGCCCTGCTGCAGCTTCATCCGCTGCTCCCTTCTTGAAGCGATGAGCTCGGCGGTTTTGTTTTTATCGTTCAGTTTCTTCTTCGCGGCTTCTTCAAGCTTTTCCTCGCCGCTTGTGCTGGACGACATCTCATTTGTCAATAATGACAGGTCTTCTTTTGCAATCTTCAGCGCTTCTTCGTTCTCGGCAAATTCCTCTTCAAGCCTTGCGAGCTTTTCCCGTTCGTTTGCACATGACTGCTCGGTTTTGGCGAGAACGACCTTCAGATCTGTAAGCTCGCTTTGCAGCGCCTCCTTGGTTGAAGTCTGCGTCTGCTTTCTTTCCGTCAGGCTCTCGATCTTCCCGTCTAGCGCTTTTAAGCTTTCGGACATGGCGGAAAGCTTTTCTTCGAGCTCTGCCTTCCTTTGTTTCTTTTCGTCGTCTTCTTTCAGGAGCGCCGATTTTTCCTCGTCGTATAGCTCCAAGTGGCTGTTGACGTTTTTCTCGGCGATTTCAAGCTCATAGAGGCGCCCTTTGATCTCCTGCTGCTCAGCGCGCAAACGCTCCCCGTCTTCGCGCAGCGATTGAAGCTCTCGTTCAAGCTTTTGAATCGCTTGTTTTAAGCTTTTCACTTCGGCTTCGAGCGCTTCGGTTTTTTCTTCCATTACCTTTAGGCGCTCTGCCGCTGTTTCAAGCTCCCGGTTTCGGCCCAAAAGAGAGTTGTTTTTCTTCTTGACGGCTCCTCCGGTCATCGATCCGCCCGGGTTGACGACGTCGCCTTCAAGCGTAACGATGCGGTATCTGTGTCCAAGCCGTTTGGCAAGCTCGTTGGCCCCTTTTAAATGCTCGGTGATGAGCACGGTGCCGAGCAGGTTTTGCACAACCGTCCTGTACACGGGATCGAACGACACGAGCTCGCTTGCGATCCCGATAAATGCCGGATGCTCTTTTGCAGCTTCGATGTCGCGGGGCTGGATGCTGCGCTCTTTGATGACAGAAAGCGGAAGAAAGGTTGCACGTCCTGACGAATGCTTTTTCAAATATTGAATCGCCTGTCTTGCCGCGTCCTCGTTTTCGGTCACGACGTGCTGCGCAGAAGCGCCCAAAGCGATTTCGACCGCCGTCTCATACCTTTCGTCCGTCTTGACGAGCTCAGCGATCGCTCCGTGGATGCCCGCCAGCTCGCTTCTCGCTTTCAACACTTCTTTGACGCCTTGATAAAATCCCGAAAAATCCTCCTGCATGGCTTCAAGCATCTCTTTTTTCGAGCGCGCCTGCTGAACATATTGATACGCCTGGTAAAGAGCCGACTCTTTCTTTTCGTATTCGTTTTTCTTCAGCTCATAGTTTTTCTGCGCGTCGCGGTATGCTTTGATCTGCTGTGCGAGACGCTCCTCGAAAAGGCCGAATTCGTGTTCGGCTTTTGCTTTTTGCTCGGCGATATCCCGCCGTTCGCTTAAGTATTTTTCATTGTTGTCGGCAAGCCGTTTTTGCGCGGCTTTCGATTGGGACATTTGATCGTCTAAAAACTGCAGCTCGTTTCGCAGAGACGCCTGTTCATTCAGAAGCTCGAAATAGTCGCTTTTGAGCTGTTCGATCTCTTCTTCTACATTTTCGCTGTATACTGAAAGCGCCGCCGTTTTTTCTTTGACCTCTTGAGCGAGTCCCTTTGCTTCGGCCTGCAGTTTTTCGAACACAAGCTTTTGTGCGGCGATTTTTTCTTTCAGACTGTTTTCTTTTTCTCCGCGCTGGGCAATTGTATCTTCAAGCTGGGCCCTGTTTTGGCTCGCGTTCTTTTTCCGCTCTTTCAGCACTTCTTTTCTGCCTTCGAGCTTTTCAAGCTCCTCGCTTGTCAAAAGGAGGACCTGCTGAAGCTCATCAACCGATTCGTCAAGGGCCTGGATTTTATCCCTCGCCTCTTCGATTTTGGCTTCCTTCGCCTGGATTGCTGATGAGGAAGCCATTTCTTCATCTTTCGCTTTTTCGACCTTTTGTTTGAGCGCCTCCCATTTTTGGTGAAGCTCCTCAATGTCATACGCCGTCAACGCGATTTCTATCTTTTCGAGCTCGTCCTTTTTTTCGAGGTAGTCTTTCGCAATCGATGCCTGCATCTTCAGCGGTTCGACTTGACTTTCAAGCTCATGGAGGATGTCTTCCACGCGGTTCAAATTGTCCTGTGTTTCAAACAGCTTGTTTTCGGCTTTTTTCTTTCTCGTTTTATATTTTAAAACGCCCGCCGCTTCTTCGAAGATGCTTCTCCGCTCTTCCGCTTTGCTGCTGAGGATTTCCTCGACCTTCCCCTGGCTGATGATCGAAAACGCTTCTTTTCCGAGTCCGGAGTCCATGAAGAGATCGATGATATCCTTCAGGCGGCACGACTGATTGTTGATGAGAAATTCGCTTTCCCCGGACCTGTATACCCTCCGCGTTACACTGACCTCGTGAAAGTCAATCGGAAGGAAGTGGTCTTCGTTATCAAGCGTCAGCGTCACCTCAGCGAGGTTCAGCTTTTTCCGCGAGTCGCTCCCGGCAAAAATGATGTCTTCCATTTTGCCGCCGCGCAATGATTTGGCGGACTGTTCCCCGAGCACCCAGCGGATCGCGTCGGTAATGTTGCTTTTTCCGCTTCCATTCGGGCCAACGACGGCTGTCACACCTTTAACAAAATCTACAGAAATTCGTTCTGCAAACGATTTAAAACCTATTACGTCCAAACGTTTGAGGAACATCCTGATCCTCCTTATGTATTAAAGTATTACAATTCTATCATACCTTTGGATAAAGGCGTAAACATATCGAAATCCCCCTGGAAGCTGGCAAGGGGGATTTACTGTTTCATATGGTGTTTTTGCAGCTTTGCAAGTGCTTCCTGAGCGGCATGCTGTTCAGCTTCTTTTTTGGAACGGCCGCTTCCCACCCCGAGCACTTCTCCTTTTAGCGATACGTTTGCTTCAAATTCGCGGTTGTGCGCCGGACCTTTTTCCTGAAGGATTCTGTATTCCAAAGTGCCGCGTCCGTCGCGCTGTACAAATTCCTGCAGCTGGCTCTTAAAATCCATCACATGAGAAAAAGCACCATCGTCGATTTTAGGGAAGACGTACGCTTTCAGAAAAGCTACGACAGCTTCAAGCCCCTGATCAAGATAAAGCGCGCCGATAAACGCTTCAAACACGTCGGCCAACAGCGCCGGCCGCTTTCTTCCGCCCGTCATTTCCTCTCCTTTTCCGAGAAGGACAAGCTCCCCGAAGGACAGCTCATGGGCAAGAGAAACCAAAGAAGGCTCGCAAACGATCGCCGCTCTCAATTTCGTCAAATCCCCTTCGCTCATCGCCGGGTATTTGGCGTACAAAAATTGAGAAATCGTCAGTTCCAAAACAGCGTCTCCTAAAAATTCAAGCCTTTCATTATCTTCATACGGCTTCTTCCGATGCTCATTCACATAAGATGAATGTGTAAATGCCTGGTATAAAAGCTTCTCGTGCTGAAATTGAACCGAAATCCGTTCTTGAAACTTTTTAAACTGCTCCGCTTTCTTTTGAAACAATTTTTTGTCTCTGAAATGTGAATGTTTTGACATAGCAACCTCCATATGGGCACATCAGGTTCACCTAGACCTCCTGTTAGAAAAAGGCAGGGTTCGTTTTTCGTTCGGCAAAACATTAAGCTAAAGCCGCATGTATAAAGGGATAAAGCCCCGTCTTTAAACGGGACTTTAAGTTAGCTTACTGCTTACTATTTATGTAGTTCACAGCGTCACCGACTGTTGCAATCTTTTCAGCATCTTCGTCAGAAATCTCCATATCAAACTCGTCTTCAAGTTCCATGACAAGTTCAACTACATCCAGGGAATCAGCGCCTAAATCCTCTTTAAAAGAAGCTTCGAGAGTGACGTCAGCTTCATCTACGCCAAGGCGGTCTACGATGATTTTTGTTACACGCTCTAATGCGTCTGCCATAGCTATTCACCTCCCCTCAAGTATTATAGTTGATTCATTTTTAAAAAACCAGAGATAATTACATTTTTACTGCATAACCATTCCGCCGTCGATATTCAGCGTCTGGCCTGTCATGTAGCGCGACTGGTCAGACGCAAGGAAGACGACGACGCTGCTGATGTCAGAAGGCTCACCGAAGCGGGCAAGCGGAATCTGTTTCAGCATTTCGTCCTGGATGTCTTTTGTGAGCTTGTCCGTCATTTCCGTTGAGATAAAACCCGGAGCGATCGCATTTACGGTAATGTTTCGAGAAGCAAGCTCTTTAGCCAGCGTTTTCGTCAGGCCGATGACGCCAGATTTTGCCGCGACATAGTTCGCCTGTCCGGCGTTTCCGACGACGCCGACAACTGAGGCGACATTGATGATCCGGCCGCTTCTCTGCTTCATCATCTGTCTTGTCACAGCTTTGGAGCAGTTGAATACCCCTTTTAAGTTTATGTTAATGACATCGTCCCATTCATTTTCTTTCATTCTCATGAACAAATTGTCTTTCGTGATGCCGGCATTGTTGACGAGTATATCGATTGAACCGAAACGCTCAAGCGCCTCTTTCATCATTGCCTGAACTTCGTCGGCATTGGAAACGTCAGCTTTGATTGCAAACGCATCGCGGCCGAGCGCCTTGATTTCATCGACAACTTCGTTCGCCTTCGCTTCATTTCCCGCGTAATTGACGACGACGTTCGCGCCGTTTTTCGCAAGATCCAGCGCGATCGCACGGCCGATTCCCCTTGAAGCACCGGTAACAACGGCTGTTTTATTCTCAAGCATTTTCGTTTTCCTCCTTCAATGTCTGAACAGCGAGTTCAATCGTATCAGGGTCAGATACGGCAATCGTTTTGACTCTGCGGTTCACTTTTTTGACAAGCCCTGACAATACCTTGCCCGGCCCGATTTCGATGAACGTTGTGACGCCTTCGTCGATCAGCCTGCTGATCGATTCTTCAAAGCGGACCGGTGAATAGAGCTGTTCAATCAGCTTCTGTTTGATCTCGTCCTTGTCCGTTATCACGTCTGCGGTCACATTTGAAATAACAGGGATTGACGCATTTTTAATGCTGCATGCGTCAAGTACTTCGCGCAGCTTTTCAGCGGCGGGCTTCATCAGCTCCGAATGAAACGGTCCGCTGACTTCGAGAGGAATCGCGCGCTTCGCGCCGTTTTCCTTGGCGAGTTCTGACGCAAGTTCGACCCCTTTGGCCGTACCCGAAATGACGATTTGCCCCGGGCAGTTCAAGTTGGCGAGCTGGACGAGGTGGCCATCTTCAGACACCTGATCCGTCACTTTTTTTAACGCCTCTCCATCCATGCCGAGAACCGCGGCCATCGCGCCTTCTCCGGCAGGAACCGCTTCATTCATGAACTCGCCGCGTTTTCTCACGGTGTATACGGCGTCTTTAAACGACATCGCCCCGGCAGCCACGAGCGCGGTATATTCGCCGAGGCTGTGGCCCGCTGCAAAATCGGCTTCAATGCCGTATTCTTTTAGTTTTTCAAGCGCGGCTATGCTGGCCGTTAAAAGGCTCGGCTGCGCATTGTATGTAAGGGTCAGTTCTTTGGCGTCGCCTTCAAACATAAGAGCGCTCAGCTTTGTTTCCAGCGTTTCATCCGCTTCTTCGAAAATCCGTCTTGCTTTCGGCTCCTGCTCATACAGCTCACGCCCCATGCCGATATGCTGTGATCCCTGGCCCGGGAATAGAAATGCAATCTTACCCATGTTGTAAAACCTCCAGACTATTCATCTGCTTTTTGTTGTATTTTATCTTCAATAAATGCCGCGACATTTTGGCTGACCATCTCTCTCGCCTGGCGGATCGCATGGTAAACGGCGCGCCCGTCAGACGAACCGTGCGCTTTGATGACCGGCGCCTTCAAACCGAAAAGCCCTGCTCCGCCATATTCGGAGTAGTCCATTTTCGTTTTCATTTCTTTCAGCTTCGGTTTCAGCGCGGACGCCGCCAATTTGGCGGTAAAGCTGGATGTCAGCGTGCTTTTCAGCATTTTAAAGATCGACAAAGCCGCACCCTCAACCGTCTTCAAGGCAACGTTTCCGGTAAAGCCGTCCGTTACGATGACATCTGCGACTCCGTCCAGCATGTCGCGCGCTTCCACATTGCCGATGAAGTTCAAGTCCGTCTCCTTCAGCTTTTGAAAGGTCTGTTTTGCAAGTTCATTTCCTTTTTTGTCTTCCGTTCCGACGTTTAAAAGCCCGATTCTCGGGTTTTTCACGCCGAGAACCTGTTCCCCGTATACAGAACCCATGATTGCGTATTGGACGAGATGCTCAGGCTTCGCATCTACGTTCGCTCCGACGTCCAGAAGGAGAAAGCCGTCCCCCGCCACCGTC
>NZ_JBALMR010000076.1:0-21847 GCF_036963165.1 Bacillus sp. JJ675
TCTTAAAACCTAACATGCTAGACAGACTTTTTCCGAATTCCAAAAAAGGAAAATCATTGTCAAAAAATGATCCTTTCTGTAAAATGAAAGATATACAGAAAAAGGAAATGTATATCTTTCATTTTTTGAATATTTTAAATCAACCACACGAAAGGATTGGTGGAAATTGGAGACGAAAATTGCATCTGAAAAAGTTGCGAAGATGCTAAATCACTGGTACACCTTGATTAGACAACAAAATGTTGATCAAGCTGTGGCTATGAAGGATGAAATTGAACATACTTTACCGAATATGGAAGAAGATCAGGATTTACTTATATATTTCAATCTTTTAGATTTTCGACACAAAATGATGTTAGAAAATTTCAACGAATCTAAGAAGGTTTTCAAAAAGCTTGAAAGTCAAAAGAAGGGTATAGAAAAAACTGATGCTGTCATTCAGTATTATTTCTATTTTTTTTCGGGACAGAATGAATTTCATAACAAGAATTACATTAAAGCCATTAACTATTACCAAATTGCAGAAAACAAACTTAAACAAATTCCTGATGAAATTGAGAACGCAGAATTTCACTACAGACTGTCCATCGCCTATTACTATATCAAACAAAACATCTTTTCCCTTAGACATGCTGAAACTGCACTCGAAACATTCAGAGCTCATGAATTATACATAAAACGGAAAATTAATTGTGAAATGGTTTTAGGAGCAAACAAAATTGATTTATTCCGTTATAATGAAGCTGAGGCCCATTATCAGAAAGCTTTAGAAGGTGCAAAGAAAATCGAGGATCACGCATTAACCGGGAAAGCATATCATAATATTGGAATAAGCTATGCTTTAAGAAAAATTTACAACAAAGCGGAAGAGAATCTCAAAGCAGCCATCGCCATCCCTGAACATCTTTCCTCATCTGTAGGAGTTAATTCCATCTCGGATTTAACAAGAGTTCTCTACAAAATCGGCGCAAAAGAAGAAGCCCGTCACTATCTGGAGCAAGGAAATATAATGGCAGATGAAAAGCAAAATGACGAGTATCATGCAAAACTCAAGATCATTGAAGCTCTATATGAAAATGAAGATCTGACTATTGTAGATGAAAATATTCAATATCTTGAATCTTTAAAATTATGGCCAGATGTAGAGGACTTCGCTCAAGATGTTGCGGATTATTTCAGACAAAAAGGCGAGGATAGTAAAACTGTGATTTATCTTGATAAAGTCATTCATGCTAAAAACCAAATCTTTAAAGTGACGGAGGAATTACAGTGAAAAAATTGACTATTTTCTTTACCGCATTAACATTATCAGTCATTATGACCAGCTCTGTTTCAACTCATTCTCATGATAAAGTTGCAGCGGGGAAAAACTCTGAATATTCAGCGGCACATAATGTGAATATAGCGAGTAGAGCTGTATTTGATTAATCAACGCCTCAAAGTTATGAATAACTGTAGGTAATGGGCTGAGAATTAAATGTTAAGTGTGATGTACGGGCTTAATGCCCGTTTTTCTTTTATAAAACCCACATTTAAATAATCCCGAGAGCTATCGCAAGGTTATACATGGCCTGCCGCTTGATCTGATAATATTTGTCCTTTTTCAGCCCCATCTCCATATAAATCTCAATATCCTTGATTTTCTTTGAAGAAAGATACTTGGCCTTTATGATCTGCAATTCATAACATCAAGTCTTTGTTTTAGTGCCCTTTCCATTTGGCTAACCTTTAATTAATTCTATTAAAAGAATGTGATCGCGCAATCGAGGGAAAAGATAAGCTCCCTTGAAAATTCGCTTTGATGATCCTTCATTTCCAGCAGTAAGTCGCGGGCATCTTCCCTGCGGGAAGTGCCCCTTTTTAAATCCCTTCCGTAATCCGAACCTTTTTAGAATCCTTATAACAGAACACCCGTACGAAATAGGTTCAGCTCCCTAACTTTCTTCTTATCGACGGCACGCTAAAGGTGGAAAATTTAAACACTTCATTACACTTCACTATTTATAAATATAGGACTATTTAATAAAACTTCGAACAGCCTTCCTCTTTAATTTTCCATACAACTGATGCAGCGCTTAAATTATAAGTATTGGTATCCGTATAAACTTCCCGCAGTACATCCATTGCTAGCTTGCCAACAAGACCCCGGCCTTCCCCGTTGATTAAAAACTCTTGTAAAACGTTATTTCAACAATAATTCATGACATAAATAAAAAAAGGTGAGACACATAGTGCCTCACACTTAAAAACGTAATACTCGAAACTTATTCCCTACATCACCCGCTTAAACATCTTCTCCATCTCATACGTCGAATAATGAATGATAATCGGGCGTCCGTGCGGGCATGTGAAGGGGTCGGACGTCCGGCGGAGTTCGTCGAGCAGGGCTCGGATTTCGTCGTCGCGCAAGTGGTGGTTGGCTTTGATGGAGCCTTTGCAGCTCATCATGATCGCTGCTTCTTCGCGCAATTTTTTGATATCGATGTTCCGGTTATCGAGAACCTGCTGGATGATTTCTTCGATCAGCGTCGTTTCTTCGCCCTTAGGGAACCATGTCGGGTGGCAGCGGACGATATAGCTGCCTGCACCGAATGATTCTAGAAAGACGCCGACTTTTGCAAGGTCTTCCAGGTGCTCGTCGATGATGATCGCTTCGTTCTTTGAGTAGTGCAGTGTCAAAGGAACGAGGAGATCCTGGACATTGGGTTCGACTTCCCCGACTTTTTCGCGAAAGTATTCGTACTTAATCCGCTCCTGTGCGGCGTGCTGGTCGATGATATACAAGCCGTTTTCGTTTTGGGCGAGAATGTACGTGCCGTGCATCTGGCCGATCGGATACATGATCGGGACGCGCTCTTTCGGCTCGACCGCCTCTTCCTCGTGCTCTTGTTCGATATACAGAGGCGCTTCATCCTGTTCATCCGGCATGCGGACTTCGATTTCCGGCGGTTCGGGCGGCGCTTCCTGTGCGATGCTTTCTTCCCTTTCCTCCGTCTGGATCGGCGCTTCCTTGACAACCGAGCTTAATTTCATCGGTGAGTAGGCCGGAGCTGTTTCCCGTTCTGTCTTTGGCTCATCAGCCGGTTCAGGCCGATTGTCGAAGTCCAGCTTTTGCTGCTCGGGTTTGATGATGGGCGGCGCCGTTTTTTTCGGCGTCTGTACACTAGGAATGAGCTGCCGCTGTTTGAAGACGTCTTTGATGGCGTCGCGAAGGAGCTCATGGAGCTCGGTCTCTTTGCTCAGTCTGACTTCGAGCTTTGACGGATGCACGTTGACATCGACCAGAAGCGGGTCCATGTTGATTTCAATAAATGTGATCGGATGCCGCCCGATTGGAAGCAGCGTATGGTAGCCTTCATGAATCGCTTTGACGAGCGGAAAATTTTTAATGTATCTGCCGTTGACGACAGATGACATGTAATTCCGTGAAGCCCTCGTGATTTCCGGGAGCGCGATATAGCCTTTCACTTCAAAATCGAGGGAACTCGCATGAAGCGGAATCATTTTTCTTGCGACGGCCGTACCATATATCGCCGCCAGCACATGGCGGACATCTCCGTTTCCGTTTGTCTGCAGCAAGGTTTTCCCTTGATGGCGCAGCCTGATTGACACTTCCGGATGCGCGAGGGCGATTCTGTTGACGACGTCTGTAATATTGCCGAGCTCCGTATGGATCGTTTTCATATACTTCAGCCTTGCCGGTGTATTGAAAAACAGATTGGACACCGTAATTTCGGTTCCCCGCCTGCTTGACGATTTTTGCTCGGAGATGATTCTTCCTCCCTGAAGCGTCAGATGGGTTCCCGCGCCTTCCCCTGTGCTCGTTTTGATGCTTACATGTGAGACAGACGCGATACTTGGCAAAGCTTCTCCGCGAAACCCAAGCGTTCTGACGCGGAACAGATCGTTTTCATCCTTGATTTTGCTTGTGGCATGGCGCAAAAAAGCCGTTTTGCAGTCTTCCGCATCCATCCCTTCGCCATCGTCAAGAACTTTGATGGAAGAAAGCCCTGCTTCTTCGACATCGATTTCGATCACCGAGCTGTTTGCGTCAATCGCATTTTCAACAAGCTCTTTGACGACGGAGGCCGGTCTTTCGACAACTTCTCCCGCCGCGATTTTATTTGATAAATCGTCGGGAAGCTGAACAATTTTTGCCAAGTGCGGTCACCTCTCTTTATCTTAATTTTTTTTGCAGCCTGTACAGCTCATTCATCACTTGTAAAGGCGTCATATCAAGCAGATTCAGCGCCTTAAATTCGTCAAGCACACCCTGTTCTTTTTTGGACAGCTTGGCCTGCTTTTCCTGCGGCTTGTCCGTCTCAAAGAAGGACAGCTGCGCCGGCTCAACCGCAGGCGCCTGAGATTTTTCGGCTGTTTCCGCTTGAACTGGAACGGCTTGGGAAACGGCCGGTTCTTTTGCGCCTGATTCAAGCTCTTGCAGAATCGTTTTGGCCCGGCTGATTAAATCGTCGGGGAGCTCCGCAAGCTGGGCGACATGGATCCCGTAGCTTTTGTCTGCAGCGCCTTCTTTAATTTGGTGAAGGAAGACGACTTTCCCCTCGTATTCTTCCGCCCGAACGTGAACGTTTTTCAGGTCGGAAAGCTTCTCTTCAAGAGATGTCAGCTCATGGTAGTGCGTGGAGAAAAGCGTTTTTGCGCCGATATGGTTATGCACATATTCGATGATCGCTTGGGCTAGCGCCATTCCGTCGTATGTGGATGTCCCGCGCCCGATCTCATCGAATAAAATCAAGCTGTTTTTCGTTGCATGGACGATCGCGTTTTTCGCTTCAAGCATTTCCACCATAAAGGTGCTCTGTCCCGAAATTAAGTCATCGGCTGCGCCGATTCTCGTGAAAATCTGATCAAAGATCGGCAAAACCGCTTTTTTCGCGGGAACGAAACAGCCGATTTGCGCCAAAATGGAAATCAGCGCCATTTGTCTCATGTACGTGCTTTTACCTGACATGTTCGGTCCTGTAATCAAAAGCATTTGTCTGCCTTCGCCCATTTCGCAGCTGTTCGGTACATACGACTGGCTGTCCATCACTTTTTCAACGACCGGATGCCGTCCGTCGACAACCTGAACGACGTCTTCGGAAAACTCAGGTCTAACGTAATGGCGGTTTTCGCTGATCGTCGCAAAGCATTGCAGAACATCTAGCTCGCTCATCATTTTCGCCAGCCGCTGCAGGCGAGGAATATATTCTTTCACCTGATCGCGAAGCCCGGAAAACAGCTCGTATTCGAGCTCGCAAATATTGTTTTCCGCTTCGAGAATCAACGCTTCCTTTTCTTTCAGCTCAGGCGTGATATAGCGTTCAGCATTTGCGAGTGTCTGCTTCCGTTCATACCTGCCTTCTTCGAGAAGATGGATGTTCGCTTTCGTCACTTCGATATAGTAACCGAATACTTTATTAAAGCCGACTTTCAGCGAACGGATGCCTGTGTATTGGCGCTCCTCCTGCTCGAGCTTTGCAATCCAGTCTTTTCCGTTCTTGCTCGCATCCCGGTACTCGTCAAGCTTTGCGTTGTAGCCGTCTTTTATCAAGTTTCCTTCCTTTAATGAGAGCGGCGGATTTTCGTAGAGCGCCTCCTCCAAAAGCTCAAGCAAATCGCCGCACGGATCGATTTTTTCAGCACGCGCTTTTGCCTTTGGATGATTGAGAGAAGCGACTAGATCTTTAATCGCCGGGACTTGTTTTAGCGATTCTTTCAGCTGGATCAAGTCTCTTGCGTTGACGTTTCCGTATGCGACCCGGCCGGCAAGCCGTTCGAGGTCGTACACTTCTTTCAGCCGCTCGCGCAGATCCTCCCGTTCAAACAGATGGGCGATCAGCGTTTCGACGATCTCCTGGCGCTCTTCGATCTGCCCTTTTCTGATCAGCGGCCGGTCGATCCATTGCTTTAAAAGGCGGCCGCCCATAGCCGTTTTCGTTTCATCGAGAAGCCAGAGAAGCGAGCCTTTTTTATTTTTGGAGCGGATCGTCTCCGTCAGCTCCAGATTCCGCTTCGAATAAAGGTCGATCTTCATCGCTTCTTCTAATTCGTAAGGCTCTACCTTCTGAAGATGGTCAAGGCTTCTCTTTTGCGTGCGCTTCAAATAGGTGTACAGCTTCATGAATGTATCAACAAGCTCTTTTGAAGGCAGATCTTTTACGATGTCAGGCGTCTCATTTGCCTGTTCGTCTTCAAAGGAAATCGTCGCTCCGCAGCGTTCTTTTAAAACCGTTTTCTCTTGTTCTCCGATCCGGCTGGAGACGACGATTTCCCGCGCTCCGACGGAGTAAATTTCGGAAACGACATCATCAAATCTTTCAATCGCCGTCACTAAGTTCTCGCCGGTCGTCAAATCTGAAAAGGCAAGGCCGTATGTATGCTGAAAATCGCTGACAGACGCGATAAAGTTGTTCTCGTTTTCGTGAATGCCCTTTCCGTCCATGACGGTTCCCGGCGTAATGAGCTGAACCACTTCCCTTTTGACGACTCCTTTTGCCGCCTTCGGGTCTTCTACCTGCTCGCAGATCGCCACTTTATAGCCTTTTTTGATCAGCTGTTCGATATAAGATGAGCAGGAATGGTAAGGAACTCCGCACATCGGGATTCTCTCGCTTGATCCGCCGTCTCTGCTCGTTAATGTGATTTCAAGCTCCTGTGACGCCTTTTTCGCATCCTCGAAAAACATCTCGTAAAAGTCACCGAGACGAAAAAATAAAAAGGCATCCTGATACTCTGCCTTGATCTTTAAATATTGCTGTATCATCGGCGTGTAGCCTGCCATATTAATCCCCCATTATGTATCTCTCGATTCTATTGATTCCAAGAACGATTATACCACAAACATTCCTTCCGAAAAAAAAGAAAACTAGGGCGGCGTCTCCCTAGTTTCCTTTTATTCTTCCGGATCTCCGACCAAAAACTCCTGATTAATCTCCTCCAATTCCTCATCAAGCTCTTCTTCCCATGCCTCTTCTTCATCGCTTTCCGTCCATTCGGAATTGACTTCGACGACGACTTTCGTTTCGCCGACGACTTCAGATAAAAATTCTCTTTCGGCCTGAACAACGACTTTGTTCCCGTTCGGGGAAATCGTCACTTCAAGACAGTTCGGCTGCTGAAGCACCTTCGCAATGACTTCGTGTTCATCGTCTAAGTAGTTTTTGTCACGGTATCTGAGCTTGATGACATCGACATAGGAAACGCGTTCTGTCACAACTTCCGTTTTTGTGTTGTCGGCATACGAATACCATACGTTGATATCGTATGTCCCTTCAATCTCAACCGTTTTCCCGACCTTTTCGGCGTCATACTTATGATTGATAATCCAACCGCCCAGTATGCTGGTTGGCTTTTGCGAAGGGGAGATCGTATGTGTGGACTGGGTAAATTTCCTGCCTTTCGCGACTACCGCTTTTGTTATAATTTCCCTGTATTCAGACATTCGGTCATGCCTCCTTGTTTTTCCTCGTATTATCTTATGCTGGGCATTTGTCTCACGTGCGCGCTAAGAAGAAAACAAAATAAAGCACCCATTTAATGAATCTGTTTAAGTGTATGCAGCAACGAGGATAAACTTGACTTAAAAAATAAGCCGGCACGGCGAAAAAAAAGGCGCCTAAAAAGGCGCCTTTTTTATAGTGAGCAGCTGGGTTGTGAGTTTTTGATTTTTGATCCGGTTTCTCCCGTCAGAAGGTCTCCCCCGGTTGACGCTATGATCTCGTTTGTCACTTGATTTGATATCGTGTGAGCAACGAGCTGAAGAAGGTCGTTGACTTCCATTTGGGAGTCTCTGAATTCCTGGATGATCGGAATGTCATCAAGCTCTGCCTGAAGCGCATCGATCTTCGCTTCCGTTTGCTTTAATGCCTCATGCTTTTCGTAGTGTTTAAAGTTGACGGCTTGTTTCTGCAAAGCTTTGATTTGATTGATCAGATTTGAGACTTTGGCATTCTCGTTAATTTGTTCCTCAGCCCTTTTGAAGAAGTCGACTTCTTCGGTTTCTGCAATCATTTTTGCAAGCTCGCGCGCTTTTTCCACGATATCCTTTTTCGTGTAAAGAGTCATCTTAATTCACCTCGATTGCTTCTCCCACCATTTCTCCGTCAAGCGACCACGTTTTCGCCTGGTGGATTTTTACGTTGACAAGCTTGCCGATCGCTTCTTTCGGTCCTTTAAAGTTTACAAGCTTGTTTTTTCGTGTGTAGCCGGCAAGAATATCAGGATTGTTTTTGCTTTCACCTTCTACTAATACTTCGACAACCTGCCCCTCATATTCCTTCATTTTCTTCGCGGAAATTTCGTTGACCAGGTCATTTAAGCGCTGAAGCCGCTCTTTTTTGACCCGCATCGGAACATTGTCTTTCATCTTCGCAGCCGGCGTTCCTTCGCGAGGCGAGTAAATGAACGTATAGGCGCTGTCGAACTCGACTTCCCTGTATAAAGAAAGCGTTTCTTCAAATTGTTCGTCCGTTTCGTTAGGGAAGCCGACGATAATATCGGTTGTCAAAGAAGCATTCGGCATCGCTTTTTTAATTTTGGCGACAAGATCGAGATAGCGCTCACGGTCGTATTTGCGCGCCATCAGCTTCAGGACGTCAGAGCTTCCGGATTGAACAGGAAGATGGATATGATCCAAGAGGTTCCCGCCTTTTGCAAGCACCTCGATCAGATGGTCGTCAAAATCGCGCGGGTGGCTTGTCGTAAAGCGGATTCTCGGAATGTCGATCTTACGAAGCTCATCCATCAGATGACCGAGGCCGTATTCCATGTCTTCAAAATCTTTTCCGTAGGCGTTGACGTTTTGCCCGAGAAGCGTGATTTCCTTGTAGCCTTCAGCCGCAAGCCTTCTCACTTCCTGGATGATGTCTTCAGGACGTCTGCTGCGCTCTTTTCCTCTTGTGTACGGTACGATGCAGTACGTACAGAACTTGTCGCAGCCGTACATGATGTTGACCCATGCCTTGATTTTTCCGTGGCGGACTTTCGGCAGGTTTTCAATAACGTCTCCTTCTTTAGACCACACTTCAACAACCATTTCTTTTGACAGATATGCTTCTGACAAAAGTTCTGGAAGGCGGTGAATGTTGTGTGTACCGAAAATCAAATCGACGAACGGATGTTTCTTTAAAATCCGGTTGACGACTGATTCTTCCTGGGACATGCAGCCGCAGACGCCCAGTATCAAATCGGGGTTATCCTTTTTCAAACCTTTTAAATGGCCGATTTCGCCAAACACTTTGTTTTCCGCGTTTTCCCGGATCGCGCATGTGTTAAGCAAGATGACGTTTGCATCTTCAGTCGAGTCGGTCGGCTCATAGCCGAGCGCCATGAAAATCCCGGCCATCACTTCTGTGTCGTGTTCATTCATCTGGCAGCCGTACGTTCGGATGTAAAACTTCCGTCCTTCTCCCATGCCTCTGAACTGCTCTGATATTTTAAAATCGTTATGATATTTAACGGCTTCTTTGCCGCGTTTTTTTGCATCTTTTAATGAAGGCGGAACATACACAGCTTCAAAATATTTGCTGTAATCCTTCTCGGATTTTTTGTCCGATGGATTGACCTGTCCGCTTTCAGTTCGCTGTTTCTCATTCATGTTTTTTTCTCCTTTCAAACAAAGCTCCACCCTACAGTATAAAGGTTCTCGGCTGTCAGCACAACCCAGAACCCATTATTGTACACTAAATGAAAATGATTATCAATGGTAATTTGCTTTGTTTTTAAGCGTTAAAGCAGTCCGGATTTTCGGGCGCCGGTTTCGATGATGTCGAGCGCTTTGTCAAGGTCTTGTTTCGTATGCTCCGCAGTCATGATCGTTCTGATGCGCGCTTTGCCTTTCGGAACCGTCGGGAATACGATTGCCTGCGCAAACACGCCAAGTTCAAACAGGGTAGCAGAAAAACGGCATGTTTCCGCTTCATCGCCGATTAAAATCGGCGTGATCGGCGTCTCGCTTTGAATGAGCGGAAGGCCGATGTTTTCGAGTCCTTTTTTGAAGTATGCCGTGTTGTCCCAAAGCCTTTTGATCAATGCCGGCTCTTCCATCAGCACGTTGACTGCTTCAATGCATGCCGCCGTCACTGCCGGCGGATGGGAGGTGCTGAACAGAAACGGTCTTCCTTTATGCTTCAAATAGTCGATGAGCACCTTTGAACCTGCGGCATATCCGCCCAAAACGCCGATCGCTTTGCTCAGGGTGCCGACCTGGATATGCACCTTTCCGTCAAGGCCGAAATGATGTACCGTCCCGCGCCCGTTTTCGCCGAGTACGCCGGACGCGTGCGCGTCATCGACCATGACAAATGCATCGTACTGCTCTGCGAGCCTCACAATGTCCGGAAGCGGCGCGATGTCCCCGTCCATGGAAAACACGCCGTCCGTAACGATGAGCCTGTTTCTGTAACTCATTGATTTTTTCAGGATTTTTTCCAAGTCTTCCATATTCGCATGTTCATAGACTTTCCGCCCTGCTTTGGTGAGCCTGATCCCGTCGATGATGGAGGCGTGGTTTAATTCATCCGAAATCACGATATCGTCTTTTGTGAGAATGCTGGAGAGGATGCCCTGATTCGCCGTAAAGCCGGACTGAAAAACGAGCGCCGCTTCCGTTTTCTTGAAGCCGGCCAGTTTTTTCTCAAGCTCATCATGCATCGTGAACGTTCCGGCAATGGTCCGGACTGAGCCGGTTCCCGCCCCAAACCGCTCGGCTGCATCAACGGCTGCTTTTTTGAGCCGCGGATGAGAGGTGAGGCCGAGATAATTGTTGGAGGACAGCTGAATGATATCTCTTCCTTTCATCCTGACAATCGGTCCCTGACACGATTCGATCTTCGGCAGCTCTTGAAATGTGCCCTGCTCCCTCATCGTGTCGAGCTCTTTTTGTAAAAATGTGAATTCTTTCATATCGATCTCTCCTTTCTATGGTATCAGTATGACTTTGCCGCACTGTCCTTTCCTCATCAGCTCAAAGCCTTTTTCATACTCCTCAAGAGAAAAATGGTGGGTGATGACAGGCTTGATCTGTATGGCTCCTGAATGGAGCAAGCCGCTCACCTGCCGCCACGTTTCAAACATTTTTCTGCCGGTAATCCCTTGAACTGTAAGGCCTTTAAAGACGATGTCATTGGTCATGTCGATGCACACCGGATGCTCAGGCAGGCTTAAAATGTGAACCCTCCCTCCATTTGCCGCCATTTTTAAGCTTTGGCAGATCGCGGTCGGATGGCCTGACATCTCGCATACAAGGTCTGCGCCTTCCCCATTTGTTAAAACGCTTACATTTTTAAGCGGATCTTCTTTTTCGATCGAAATCGTAGCCGTTGCCCCCATTTTCACGGCCAGTTCGAGCCTGTACTCGTTTTTATCTATGGCGATCACTTGTGAAGCGCCGGCTGCTTTTGCTACAGCGACTGCCATTAAGCCGATCGGTCCACAGCCGACAATAGCCGTTTTCGATCCGGCCGCAATGCCTGACAGAACCGTATGAACGGCATTTCCGAGCGGTTCTTGAATGGAAGCAAGATCCTCAGGCATGCCGGGCGGATTTTTCCAAATGTTGCTTTCGGGCACCTTCACATATTCGGCGAAGCATCCATCTGTATCAACACCGAGGATCATCGTCTTGCTGCACACATGCTGTTTTCCCGTCAGACACGGAATGCATTTGCCGCAGACGAAGTGCGTTTCCGCCGATACAAAATCGCCTTCTTTGACAGATGAAACATTTTCCCCGACCGCCGCTACTTCGCCCGAAAATTCGTGGCCGAAAACATATGGCGGCTTTACTCTGTTTTTCGCCCATTCATCCCAATTATAAATATGCACATCAGTCCCGCAGATCGACGCGGCTTTGACTTTAATCAGCACTTCGTTCTGGCCGATTTCCGGTATCGGAACAAGATCACAAACAGCTCCCGGCTCCCCCGGCGTCTTGATAAGCGCTTTCATTTTTCCGCTCATGATGAACATACCCCCTTTGCCAAATCGCTTTACAATAGGATTGTAGCACGATTTTATACATCGGTAAATATCGATGTACATGTGGCATGGACATCTGAACACCCTCTGAAAAATATGGAATATTTTTTTAAAACGGAATCCGGCTGATGAAATTTTCATAGAGAAACCGTCTGACTTGTCTTGCAGAATAATGGCGCTCCAATGCATGGATCAGATTGTCGTAATCCTTGTAGGCTTCAAGCCCCGGAATCACCTTATCGAACCCGTCAAAATCGGAGCCGAATCCGATATGCCGTTCACCGCCCAAAGAGCAGACATGGTCGATATGCGAAAGAATGTCTTTTATGCGGGGCGTCTTATTTATAAACTCGGGAACAAAGGTGATGCCGATGACCCCGTTTTTCTTGATCAGCGCCTTGATTTGATCATCTTTTAAATTTCGCGGATGCGGACAAAGGCTGTACGCATTCGAGTGGGAGGCAATCGGGTATTTTGCAAGGGCAACCGTATCCCAGAAGCTTTTTTCCGACAAATGGGAAACGTCCGTCCAAACCCGGTGCCGGTTGGCGATCTTGATCAATTTTTCCCCCCATTGCGTAAGACCTGCATTTCTCTTTTCCAAGGCGCCGTCAGCAAACACGTTGGCCCAATTCCATGTCAAACCGAAGCTTCTGACGCCGAGCTGAAAAAAGATATCAAACAGCCTTACATTTTTCGATATCGGTTCGCACCCTTCCATCGTTAAGATAATCCCTGTTTCATCAAATTTGAGCGAATCGATGTCTGACTTGCTTTTGATCAGTTTGATTCGTTCATATTTTGCGACTTTTTCATAGAACAGCTGAATTTGGACGAGCGCCATTTCAAGGCGCAGATTCGCCGGCACCGTATCCGGCAGAAAAATGGCCAGACACTGAACCTTTGCCTTTCCGTTTAATAGCGCACTGACCGGCGTTTGCAGCGAAGTATCGCTGTATTCATTAAGCCGCGGATTTTTCCAAAGCTTCAAAAGCAAATCTGAATGGGCATCGAAAATGTTCACGACCGATCCCTCCCATGACAGATTTTTTAAAGCCAAACCAAAAACAACCCGCTTACATGTGTAAGCAGGTTGAAACATATGAAATCAATACATTCTTTTTCTATCAGCGAGGCTCTACAATTAATTTGATCGCCGTCCGCTCTTCACCGTCAATTTGAATGTCCGTAAAAGCCGGAATACAAATCAGATCAACACCGCTGGGCGCCACAAATCCCCGGGCAATCGCAACCGCTTTTACCGCTTGGTTCAATGCTCCGGCACCTATTGCTTGAATTTCTGCAGCCCCTCGTTCTCTCAAAACTCCCGCCAGCGCACCTGCAACCGAGTTTGGATTTGATTTTGCTGAAACCTTTAATATTTCCATTCCTGCTCCCCCTTAATTTTACAATGGATAAGTGAGTGTTCATTAGAACAATCATTGTTAGATATTGCCATTTGAAAAAGCCATCCCCTTTTAATTGCTTTTCAAAAATAGCAGGGTACCTTCCATTTTTACTATATTCACGAAAAGACCGGGATATTCCTGCTTTCTTTTTAATATTTTTCTAAAATGATTTTTCGTTCTTCTATTCGAAAAACATGTGGTCATCATTGATTAATATCCGGTCGATCTTAACCGCTTTTTTGCTTTGGTCATCGATATCAATGACAACCGCGCTTAACGTCGTACGGCCTTCGGCGATTTCAAAACGTACCGGGAGACTCGTCTTAAACCGTTTGATGATCGTCTCCCGCTCCATGCCGAGAATGCCGTCATAAGGACCTGTCATGCCGACGTCGGTAATATAAGCCGTCCCTTTTGGAAGGACGCGGTTGTCCGCCGTCTGCACGTGTGTATGCGTTCCGACAACAGCCGAAACGCGTCCGTCCGTATACCAGCCGATCGCCTGCTTTTCGCTCGTCGCTTCGGCATGCATATCGATAAAAATATACGACGTTCTTATAGAAGCCTCTTCAATCAATTCGTCCGCTTTTTCAAACGGACAATCGATCGGAGGCAGAAATGTACGGCCTTGCAAATTGATTACAGCCAGTTCCTTGCTGCCGTTTGTTTTGATGTAAGCGATTCCTTTGCCAGGCGTGCCTTTAGGAAAATTGGCGGGCCTGACGATCTGCGGAGCGCTATCGATAAAATCAAATATTTCCCTTTTATCCCACGTATGATTTCCCATGGTGATGACATCGGCACCCGCTTGAATGAGCTGATGATAAATTTTTTCGGTGATTCCTTTCCCGTGTGCTGCGTTTTCCCCGTTCACGATGACGGCGTGCGGTTTATATTTCAGCTTCAGTTTTGGCAAATACGTTTTAATCATCTCTCTGCCGGGCGAACCGACGACATCTCCAACAAATAAAATTCTCATGCTTTGACCCTTTCTTTTTTCAATAGGTTTCTTTAATAGTGTTACACAAGGAAACAAAAAAATAAAGTGGTGCATGCGCACCACTTTATTTTGCGTATTCAACGGCTCTCGTTTCCCTGATGACGGTTACTTTAATATGTCCAGGGTAGTCGAGCTCGTCCTCAATTCGTTTTCGAATATCCCGCGCCAAACGATGGGCTTCAAGATCGTTAATCGAGTCTGGTTTCACCATGATCCGCACTTCCCGTCCGGCCTGTATCGCAAACGATTTCTCAACACCTTCGTAGGACTCGGAGATTTCCTCCAGTTTTTCAAGCCTGCGAATATAATTTTCGAGCGTTTCGCTTCTTGCGCCAGGTCTTGCGGCTGACAGCGCATCGGCTGCGGCCACGAGCACGGCGATGATGGAAGTCGGCTCCTGATCCCCGTGGTGTGATGCGATACTGTTGATAACGACAGGATGCTCCTTATACTTGGTGGCCAGTTCCACGCCGATTTCGACATGGCTTCCTTCCACCTCGTGGTCAATCGCCTTCCCGATGTCGTGAAGAAGGCCCGCTCTTTTCGCAAGCGTAACGTCTTCTCCAAGCTCAGCAGCCATTAGTCCGGTCAAGAATGCCACTTCCATGGAATGTTTTAGTACATTCTGTCCGTAGCTTGTTCTGAACTTCAAGCGGCCGAGTATTTTGATTAAATCGGGGTGAAGACCGTGGACTCCTACCTCAAACGTCGTCTGTTCGCCCATTTCGCGAATATAATCATCCACTTCACGGCGGGATTTCTCAACCATTTCTTCGATTCTGGCAGGATGAATGCGGCCATCCTGAACGAGCTTATCAAGAGCGATCCTTGCTGTTTCGCGCCTGATCGGATCAAATCCTGAAAGGATAACGGCTTCCGGCGTATCGTCAATGATAAGGTCGATTCCAGTCAATGTTTCCAACGTACGGATGTTTCGCCCTTCACGTCCGATAATACGGCCTTTCATCTCATCATTTGGAAGGTTGACAACGGAAACCGTCGTCTCTGCCACATGATCAGCCGCACAGCGCTGTAAAGCCAATGAAAGAATATTTTTCGCTTTTTTATCAGCCTCTTCTTTCGCACGATTTTCAGTTTCTTTCATCATGATCGCGATGTCATGGGAAAGCTCTTTTTCAACCCGATCCAGAATGATTTGCTTCGCTTCATCACGCGTCAGACTTGAAATACGCTCCAATTCCGACTGCTGCTTACGAATCATTTCATCCACTTTGCTTTCCATCTCTTCAATATGTTGTTGTCGTTCATTCAGAGAATGATCTTTCTTCTCCAACATCGCTTCCCGTTTATCTAACGATTCATCTTTTCGGTCAAGGTTCTCTTCCTTTTGGAGTAAACGGTTTTCTTGTTTTTGAAGCTCATTTCGTCTTTCACGAACTTCTTGTTCAGCTTCTATCCGAAGCGTATGAATCTCGTCCTTTGCTTCAAGAAGGGCTTCTTTTTTCAACGCTTCAGCATCCCGCTTTGCGTCTCCAAGAATTTGTTCGGCTGCGTTGCGCGCACCTGAAATTTTTGCTTCGGCAATGATTTTACGAACATAGTAGCCAACAACTAAACAGAATAGGCTCAGCAAAATGGAGATGAGAATGGTTAATGGACTCATACTTTCACCTCCTCTTGCTATGAACTTGTTTCTTGCTAAAAGTAAGTGTCGGCATGTACATTGTACTTTCTTCTCAACATACAGAACCTTCACAGGGAATGAAGAAGCTTCACAGCCCTTGTCAAGTTTAAATGTTTATCAATCATGTTAAGAAAAACAAGTGATACAATTTCATTGTAATTGTGTGGCAAATACTTGTCAAGCTTACGATCTTAACGTTTCAAAAGATATGAGCAATCCACCGGACATACATCCGCTGAATCGGCAACAGGCCGGAGATTTTTGGAAGGGGACGGCGGATTTGCGAAAGAAAAAGAAAAGGCTGCCAGCCGGCAGCCTTAAAATTAAAATTCGAGCTCTTCCTGAATGTCTTCCTCTTCTTCTTTTGGAGCCGAAACACCGTTGTTATCCAAGCCGTAATGCTCCCTGATCTGCTCTTGGATCATCAAAAGCACATCTTTGTTTTCCTTTAGGAACTGCTTCGCGTTTTCGCGGCCCTGTCCAAGGCGTTCATCCTGATAGGAGTACCATGCCCCGCTTTTTTGGACGATGTCAAGCTCTGTTCCAAGGTCGATGATTTCCCCTTCTTTGGAGATTCCTTCGCCGTACATAATGTCTACTTCGGCCGTCCGGAATGGAGGCGCCACTTTGTTTTTCACGACTTTAATTTTCGTCTTGTTCCCCATGACGTCGTTGCCTTGTTTGAGCTGTTCGGCGCGGCGCACTTCAAGCCGCACGGAAGAATAGAACTTCAGGGCTCTTCCCCCTGGGGTCGTCTCAGGGTTTCCGAACATGACGCCGACTTTTTCGCGGATCTGGTTAATAAAGATCGCGATCGTTTTTGATTTATTGATTGCTCCGGAAAGCTTCCGCAGCGCCTGGGACATCAGTCTGGCCTGCAGCCCGACATGCGAGTCTCCCATGTCTCCTTCGATTTCCGCCTTCGGCACGAGCGCCGCAACGGAGTCGATGACGACGATGTCAACGGCTCCGCTTCTGACAAGCGCTTCAGCAATTTCAAGTGCCTGCTCCCCCGTGTCAGGCTGGGACAGCAGCAGCTCGTCAATGTTAACCCCTAATTTTTGCGCGTAAACGGGATCAAGCGCGTGCTCGGCGTCTATGAACGCCGCCTGTCCGCCCTGCTGCTGAACTTCGGCAATCGCGTGAAGCGCCACCGTCGTTTTACCGGAGCTTTCAGGGCCGTATACTTCAATAATCCGTCCGCGCGGATATCCGCCCACCCCGAGGGCTGTATCGAGCGCTAAAGAGCCGCTCGGAACGGTTGAAATTCTCGTCTCGGTTTGTTCTCCGAGTTTCATGATGGAACCTTTTCCAAACTGTTTTTCTATTTGTTTAAGCGCCATATCTAAGGCTGCCTGACGATCACTCATCTGTTTTTTCCTCCTTTATCACTTCCGCTATATCTACTATACCTTGTTTGCTCGGATTTGCCAAGAAAAAAGCGAACGCATATTCGATTTTTTTCAGCGGATTTTAAACGATAAAAAATCATTTTGCAAAGAGCGAAAGCAGTCTTTTTTTAAAAGGAAGATTCTCCGAAAACGGAATTATCGCTTATTTACCCAAAATGTGCAGGAGCAGATGGCAGCCGTATTTGGCAGAACGCTTCCTGACGGCCGATCTTGAGCCCGCGAACATGAACTCGTGCGCTTCCTCCGGTTTGCCGCCGACCGAGATGCCGATAAATACCTTCCCGGCGGGATGCCCTTCCTGCGTATTCGGACCGGCCACACCGGTAAAACTGATGCCGATGTCGCTTCCGGTTTTGCTTCTGATACCCGCTGCAAGCTCCTTTGCGCATTGCGCGCTGACCGCACCGTACCGCTGCAGCGTGTCTTCCGAAACGCCGGCCGCTGACACTTTCAATTCGTTTGTGTAGCAGACGGCGCCGCCTTTGAAGTATTCGGAGGCCCCGCTCAATTCCGTCAGCCAGCTGGAAAAAAGCCCTCCTGTAAAGCTTTCCGCGGCAGACAGCGTCAGTCCTTTGCGGACGCAGGCTTTCGCAAGCTCTTCGACAAGCGATGTATCATCGTATCCGTAAAAGAACTCGCCGACGCGCTCTAAAATGCGGTCTTCCGTTTCTTTTAGAAGGCGCTCCGTCTCAGCCGGATCGGCGTGTTTTGCCGTCAGCCTGAGGGTGACTTCCCCATCTGCCGCCAAAGGGGCGATCGTCGGGTTCGTCTGCGCATCGATAAGGTCTTCCAAATCCGTTTCAAGCTGGGATTCACCGATTCCGAAGAAGCGCAGCACCCTTGAGACGATCTTCTCCTTTGAACCGAGTTTTTCCAAAATCAGCGGCTTCGCTTCGTTTTCAAACATCGGCTCAAGTTCCTTCGGGGGCCCCGGAAGCAGCATGTAAAAACGCGATTCATGCTGAAGCAGCATCCCCGGAGCCATTCCGAACCGGTTTGGCAGCACATCCGAACCTTCGAGAACGAGCGCCTGCTTTCGATTGTTCGGAGACATCGTCCGGTTCGTTTTTTTGAAATAGTCTTCAATCGATTGAAATGCTTCCTCATCAAGCTGAAGGGGACGCCCGATGACCCGGGAGATCGTTTCTTTTGTCAAATCGTCTTTCGTCGGCCCAAGACCCCCTGAGAAGATAATGAAATCAGACCTTTCCTGCGCGGTTTGAATGACCCGTTTCAAGCGTTCAGGGTTGTCTCCGACCGCTGTATGATAAAAAACGTTGATTCCGATTTCCGCCAAATGCTTGCTGATAAACTGAGCGTTCGTATTGGCGATCTGTCCGAGCAAAAGCTCTGAACCGACGGCGATGATTTCAGCTTTTCTTTCAAGTTTCATGTTATCCACTTCCCTATGTTTAGTTCGATGTTTTTAAAGCATCCCAGTTCTTGGCGAAATAATCCCAGCCGGATACGATGGTGAAAAAGACGGCCACCCATAGCGCGAGAGAGCCGAACGGGAACGAGACGAGCTCAAATGGAAGATTATGCAGCAAGAGAGCCGAAATGGCGATGATCTGCGCCCACGTTTTTACCTTTCCAAGCATATTCGCAGCGACGACTTCGCCAGTCCCCGCAAGCACAAGGCGGAGTCCCGTCACGGCGAACTCCCGGCTGATGATGACGATCGCCATCCAGGCCGGTGCAAGGTGATAATGGACCAAAATGATCAAAGCAGAAGACACGAGCAATTTGTCCGCCAGAGGATCGAGAAATTTCCCGAAATTCGTCACGAGTTTCAGCTTTCTTGCATAATAGCCGTCAACCCAATCGGTAACCGAGGCGAAGATGAACAAAAGAGCGCCGATCAGATGTGCGACCGGAATCGATTCGTTTCCGAAAGACAGCGACCCCCAATTGAACGGAACGAGCATGATGATCATGAAAATAGGAATTAAGGCGATTCTCGAAAGCGTAATTTTATTCGGTAAGTTAAACATAGAGTTCCTCCATTATGTATCGTTTTATTGCTGATGGACGAAAGAAAAAGTCATCCGGGCAGTTAAGATGACTTTTTCTCCTTTTTATTTTCAATCGTTATGTTTTGTGTCATCACATTCTTCGGATCAAGTTCGTAGGAAAGAACCTTTCCGTTGATTTTGATTTCTACGCCAGGCGCATATCCGACCCGCAATTCGATCTGATCTTGGTCGGTAATATTTTTTTGAAAGGAATCTCCTTTTTTCATCATGCCTTCTTTAAGGGAGGTTCCTTTCGCGTCCCGCACCCTGACCCATGAATCCGCGGTCGTTGTCACCTCAAGCTCAAGCTTGTCGGCTCCCGATACTTCATAGGTTGTGGAAGAGCCCTGGCTGTCTGCGGCCTTGATGGTCAGCTCTTTTTTGTCAGCGGCTTTCTGGGCGTCGTCGTCTTTTTTATCTTCAGCGCCTGATTTTTCGTTGTCCGCGTTTTTTTGATTTTCATTCTTCAGCGGCGAATCTTTTGAGACGTCATACTTGCTCTCTGTCTCTTCCGTTTTCGTCTGTTCGGCGGAATTTTCATTTCCTCCGCCCATCACGGCCTGGACAATGACATAAATGATCGCGATCACGACAATCACGCCTGCCGAGACAAGCAGTGTAGGCAAAAGCTCAAGCGCTTTGGAGGCGGGCCCCGGAAGCTCCCTCTGAGGCTTGATCGAAGAAAGCTTATCAGAAACCTCGTCATTGTAGGAGTCAGGGATATCCTTTTTGAACTCTTCAAACAGCTGCTCTGAGTTCAGTCCGACGGCTCCAGCGTACTGTTTAATAAAAGCTCTTACATAAAACTTTCCCGGAATAACGTCATAGTTTCCCTCTTCAAGCGCCGTCAAATACCTTTTCTGGATTTTCGTTGCCGCCTGAAGGTCGTCTAACGACATCCCTTTTTCCTCTCTGGCTTCTTTGAGCCGATTTCCTAGTTCAGTCACAACAAACACCTTCCATTTTAAAAATCAAAGCCAGAAAAACCAGTATGGTCAAACATTTGCGGTTCCTCGGCATGTTCATATGTAATAACCTCATCAGGGCTGTTACGCAATTCGATAATGTAATCGAAATCATCCATTGTATATTCCGTATTTTGCACAAAAATATCCGGATGCTCGACGACTTTTGTCGCGGGCAGCCGCATGATTTCACTGACGAGCTGCAAATGTCGTTCAGATCCTCTTCTCGTCGACACGATTCCGTCCAGTATAAAGACGTTCTCCGTGTTGTATTCATCAGCGACAAGCTGGCTTCTGATCGTTTGTTTCAAAAGCGTTGAAGACACAAACAGCCACCTTTTGCTGGCGCACACGCTCGCGGCCACGATCGATTCCGTCTTGCCGACACGCGGCATTCCTCGGATTCCGATCAGCTTATGCCCGTCTTTTTTAAACAGTTCGGCCATAAAATCGACAAGCAGCCCGAGCTCGTCGCGTTCAAAGCGGAACGTTTTTTTGTCATCGGCATCCCGCTGAATGTAGCGTCCGTGCCTTACGGCGAGGCGATCCCTCAGTTTCGGCTCCCTCAGCTTTGTAACCTTAATCGTCTCCATCGTGTTTAAAATGGATTCGAGACGTTTGATTTGATCTATATGACGGCATTTTAACAAAAGGCCCCTTCTTGACGTATCAACGCCGTTAATTGTGACAATATTAATCGATAACATACCTAATAAAGAGGATATATCTCCCAGAAGTCCGGGACGGTTGACTTGGATTTCGTATTCTAAATACCATTCGAGCTTTGCCAAATGATAACCTCCCTATCCATCATCGTGGCAAAAATTTACCTTCCTTTATCATAAAGCATTTTGTCTCAATTAGAAAGCAGAATATGTGATTAAATAAGAAAAACGTCCGTTTCCCAAAATCGGGCGCTGCAATCTGCCCCCCTCTAAATCTTTTTTACCCTTCCGGCCGCTGGAAGAAACCGAAAAAAACAAAGTAAACGTATAAAAAGAGAGAGTGAACACACTCTCTCCTCAATGCGAGCCGTTGTTTTCAACAAGCTTGACCATCACGTTCGCAATCGCGCGCTGCTCATCTTCAGAAGCTACGCTCCACAGATCTGCGAGCACTCTTTCCTGATGGTTTTTTGAATCGACCTGACCGGCTAAGTAATCGCCGATCTCATAAGCAAGATCCGAGATGGTTTCGTTTGACATTCCTTTTTCATGGGCGTAGTTGAGACGGTCGCCCAAGAAGTTTTTCCACTGATCCCAATTATCCAGTACGGACATATCAGGCCCCTCCATTCTCTTAAAGTTACAGCCTTATTATTATCTGAGGGATCATAAACTATACATTGTTTTAGCAATGCCAGCCTCCGTTTACCGATAAAATCTGGCCGGTGATATATGACGCTTTTTCCGAAAGCAGAAA
>NZ_JBALMR010000076.1:21905-56871 GCF_036963165.1 Bacillus sp. JJ675
CATGTCCTCTTCTTCCTTCGAAAACCCGCTCATCATATTCGTTTTGACGGCCCCGGGGGAAACGGCGTTCACTCTGATGCCGCTCGGCGCCAGCTCTTTTGCGAGGGCTTTGACAAACGAATGCTGCGCCCCCTTTGTCATGCTGTAAAGCACTTCGCAGGAAGCCCCCGTTTCTCCCCATATCGAAGTGATCGCGACAATCGCGCCGGCTTTTCTTCTGATCATGGCCGGAAGCACGTTTCTTGTCAGCGTAAACGGACTTGTCACGTGAAGCTGGACCATCTCATGAACTTCTTCGTCTGTCATGTCTGTAACAAGGCCGCGGTAGCTCTGCCCGCTGTTTAATACGACGGCGTCCAGCGCCCGGCCGCCAATGCAAGCGGAAACAGCCGCCGCACCGCCGGGGTCGGACAGATCGCTTTGAATGATTTCGGTTTGAATGTGATATGTATTTGACAGCCGCTCGCTTAAAGAGACGGCTGCCTTTTCATTTGTATTGTAGTGAAGGAGCAGGTCAAAGCCGCTTTGCGCCAGCTTTTCGCATATGCTCTGGCCGATTCCGCCGCTTGCTCCTGTTACAAGAGCCAGTTTTGCCATATTTCCATCCTTCCTAAAAAAGAAAGGTTCAGCGTGATGCTACAACATGCTGCTCACGCTGAACTTTCCTGACGGTTATGATTTTGGAACAACTTTGCAGACAGTGATTCTGTCCTCTTCTATCTCTTCATCGACAACACGATGAACGTCTTCCAAGGTGATTGATTCCAAAACGGATACGATATCAAACAAACTCGTTTCTAAAAAAGCGTACCGTGTAAATTGGTTGGCGATATACTCCGGAGAGTTCATCGATTTTAGGAATGTACCGATTTTTTTCTTTCTCGCCAAATCGAGTTTTTCTGCCGTGATCGTCTCCTTCGCTTTATAGAGCACCTGTTTCAGTTCATCGGCTAGCTTGTCGGGCTCCGGCGTATCGCCGCCGACAGAGGCGAAGCCGAAGCCGTGTTCCTCGGTGTAGTCGTAGCTGAACGTCTCGTCAATGTAGCCTTTTTCATAAATTCTTTCATAATCGGCCGAGCTTTTGCCGAACAGACACTCGAGAATCAGGTTCATGGTCAGTTCATGCTTTAAGAGATCGTCGCCCGTATTGGTCGGATTGATGCTTTTTAATCCGACCAGGCATTTCGAACTTTGGACGTTCATTTTGATTTCCTGCTCTTTTCGATATACCGCCGCAGGCTCTTTCACTTCTTTGCGGACGATTTCAGGCTGATCCGTATACGGCTTGTTCTGCTGATTGTCCCTCACCTGGCGGATGACCGCTTCCGGATCGACCGGACCGACGATGAAAAGCAGCATATTGCTCGGGTGATAGAACGTCTCATAGCATTCATACAAAAGATCCTTCGTAATGTGTGAGATGCTTTCGATCGTACCGGCAATGTCAATCTTGACAGGGTGCTCTTTATACATGTTTTCGATCAGGCCGAAGAAAAGGCGCCAATCCGGATTATCGTCGTACATATTGATTTCCTGGCCGATAATGCCTTTTTCCTTTTCAACCGTTTTTTCCGTAAAATACGGATCCTGCACAAAATCGACGAGCGTTTCCAGATTTTCTTCTACGTTTGATGTGCTTGAAAAGAGATACGCCGTTCTGGTAAAGGAGGTAAAAGCATTCGCCGAGGCCCCCTGTTTGCTGAATTGCTGAAACACGTCGCCGTCGGCTTTTTCAAACAGCTTGTGCTCCAAAAAGTGGGCGATCCCGTCAGGCACGCGGACTAAATCCTCTTTGCCGAGCGGGACGAATTCGTTGTCAATCGAGCCGTATTTCGTCGTAAACACGGCGTATGTCTTATTAAAGCCTTCTTTCGGAAGGACATATACGTCAAGCCCGCCCGGCATTTTTTCGTAGTATAGCGTTTCCTTGAGCTGCTCAAATTCGATCGTTTTCGTCAAGATGCTCCCTCCGTCCCTTTCAGAAAGTACGTTGTATCCAGTTCGATTTTCTTTCCGACTTCGATGATGTCGTCTTTTGTGACACTGTCAATGCGGCCGAGCCATTCTTCCAAAGAAAATTCGGTTTGAGCGGCGGCCTGCTGGTAAATGAATTCGACTAATCCGTAAGGCGTGTCAAGGGTTTCAAGAATCTGGTTTTTAATGACCGCTTTCGTCTGGCCGATCGCTTCATCGGTAAAACTGCCTTTTTTCATTTCTTGAAATTGCTCTTTAATGATGTCGACGCACTTTTGATAATTGCCGACTTCGATCCCGGACATGACCATTAACAGGCCTTTAAAGCTTTCGATCCTGGAAGCCGCATAGTAGGCAAGGCTCGCTTTTTCCCTGACGTTGATAAACAGCTTTGAATGGGAAAATCCACCGAACAGACCGTTGAAAAGCTGCAAAGCCGGGTAATCTTCATCTGTAAAAAACGTATTGGTCCGAAAGCCAATGTTCAATTTTCCCTGTTTAACATCCGCATCTTCAATGATTTCTTTCGGTTCGGGAGCAAGGTCGCGCCGAATACCGGCTCTAGGCCTCGCCTCTCTTTCGTCAACATCGAAATAAGAAGAAACGTACTGCTCCACCTGTTTTTCGTCAACGTCCCCCACGATGTATAGATCAAGCTGATCCTCTTTAATCGCTTTTGTATAAGCTTCATAAAGGCTCTCCGGTGTGATGCTTTCTACATCGTCGAGTTCTCCGTTTACATGCAGGGAATACGGCTCATCTTTGCACATTTCCTGAATGAGCCTTAAATTGGAATAGCGCATTTTATCATTGTAAACAGCTTGAATTCTTTGCTTTAACGTCCGTTTTTCCTGAGAGACATATAATGAGTCAAAAGCACCGTTTTCGAGCGCAGGCGAAAAAATAATCTCTGACAGAAGCTCCAGCCCTTTTTCCAAAAGCGGCGTCTGATCCTTTAAATACTTTTCGTTTGCGATATCCAGGCGGAATGTAACCACATGCTGTTCGCCCTTTTTGGAAAGGTCTGCGGTCACTGAAGTGCCGTAGAGCTCATCAAGGTACGTTCTGAGATCTGCCGTTTTCGGGTGTGTGCTCGTTCCCCGCAAAAGCACGTGCGGGAAAAGGGCCCGTTTTGTTACCTCTTCTTTTGTTAAAGGGGCGAGCATTTTAAAGATGATGGAAACGGTTTTAAATTTTTCCGTTTTCACAATATGGCTTGTTAACCCCTTGTGTTTTCCCTTTATTTCGTTAAGGTATGTCATAAAGAACCTCCTTCGTCCTTGTTTATATTATGTATTATGACCATAAATGAGCATATGCTTTGGGCCGTTTGGTTGTAATTATATCAACTGAAGGATGATTAAGGAAATAAAAAAGAAAAGACGGTGCACGTCACACCGTCTTTGCCGCTTCATTTTCGTTTTCTTTCGGATCAATATAAAATAACACAAGGGTTAAAGCGGCCAAACTGCACAAAAGCGAGACGATGAAAATCAAGCGGGCGGCATTTGTCATCATATACGCAAAAACCGGCGGCCCGAGGGCAACTCCGATAAACCGCATGCTGTTGTAAAATGACGAAATCGTGCCGCGCTCTTCTTTATCGATCCCTTCCGTAATAAGCGCATCAAGCGAGGGCAGGGCCATCCCGATGCCGATGCCTCCGATTGACATAAACAAAAAAAGCGGATAAAAAGAGTGGTTCCACCACATCCCGCCAAAAGACAAAACAAGCAGGATCATCCCGACCATCACACAGATTTTCATTCTGATTTTGTTGTTTCCGATCAGCTTTCCGGCTAAATACGAACTGACCGACAGAAAAAGCAGCGGAATGCTGAGCAGCGCCCCTTTCACGATCCCGTCAATCTTGTATGCTTTCTCAAGGTTCTCCGAAAGGTAAAAGAGCACCCCAAACAGCAGAAACATGATAATCCCGCCAATGATAAAGATGGAAACGAGCCAGCGGCCTTCCCGTTTAAAAATGGTCTTTACGTTTTTGGCGAACTCTTTCAAAGATTTTGTCTCTGCGACTTTCTCCTTTGGCTTTGGAACTAAAAACAACACGAGAAAAAAGCTGATCAGGCTGACGACCGGGATAAACCAGAACGGCATAAACCAAACCCAGGATGCTAAAAAAGCCCCTAAGATCGGGCTCAACACTTTTCCGGCAGTATTTGCCGTTTCAATATCTCCAAGGCCAGCGCTTACTTCTTCATCATCTTGAAACAAATCTCCGATAAACGGCATTACGATCGGAGCGGCGCCGGCTGAACCGATGCCTTGAAGCACACGCCCCGCCAAGATCAGCGCGTACGGCTCATTGAACCAGGAGGAGGCTGCACCGGCTACGGCGCCTCCCGCACCAGCGATGATAAGACACGGCAGCATGACCTTTTTTCTCCCAAACCGGTCGGATAAATAGCCCGTGATCGGGATGCACAGGATCGCCACGATCGAATAAACCGTAATGATCAAGGAGACCTGAAAAGATGTGATGCCTAATTTTTTTTCAATCACAGGCAAAACAGGTATCAGCATCGAGTTGCCAAGCGTCATGACAAGCGGGACGGAAGACAGCGCGATGATGCTTTTAACGCCTTTTTTTCTGCTCAACTTTTTCACCCAATTCATTAGTATTTCCATCTGTTATTGTTGCTAGAAAAGGGTGAATTTATGTAAGGCAAAAAAACAGCCGCTCGGTTCCTGAGCGCCCGCCTTTATCAAAATCGTTTTCTTACGACATGGAATCTGAATTTGTCAGCCCGGAAATAGTTTAAAGAATACAATACAGGCTTATCATGCTGGTCATAGTGAATCTGTTTCAAGAGAAGCAAAGCCGTCTCCGGATCGCACTCAAGAATTTGGGATATCGTATCGTGGAAGCCGATCGGCACAATATCGGCGACCGCATAGCTGATCACCGCTCCAGACTTGTTCTCAAGCCATTCGAACATCGATTCCTGCTCATGCGAAAAACCATCCGGCAGAATCGACATCGGGATTTTATCCAGACAGTAGACGACGGGTACACCGTTCGCCGTTCTTACCCGCTCAAGCAAGAATATCCCGCTTTCGTCCGCATTTTGAAAACGAAGCAGATCATCTTCAGTCGGGTCGGTCACCTGTGAAGACATAAAGATGGTTCCCGGGGTCATGCTCGCCTGTTCAATCATTTTCGTCACGCTGTTCAGCTGTTCGATGCCTGATAAAAATAAAGGTTTCGGGTTGACGAATGTACCGACGCCGTGCCGTCTGATGATGACGTTTTCATCCTCCAGCACTTTGAGCGCTTCCCGCAAAGCCGTTCTTGTGACGCCCAGCATCTTTGACAGCTCGAATTCAGAGGGGAGCTGTTCATTTTCGCAGTAAATACCTTTTTGAATATCTTCTTTTATCCGATCAATCACCTTTAAACATAACCGTTGATTGTCAGCTTGTATAGACATGTTTTCCCTCCGTCTGACAGATCAAATTAAAATTATCTTTAATTGAGGATAACTATATCATGTTTTGTCAAATAAATAAATAGACGTTTTACACTTGTTTAATTTACATAATAATTTTATGTCCAACAGAACTCTCTTCTATCAGGAAGAGAGTTCTTCATATTGCTCTTTTGACAGTAAGACTTCACGGGGCTTTGATCCCTCATAAGGACCGACAACTCCCCGTTCTTCCATGGCATCGATGAGCCGGGCCGCCCTCGTGTAGCCGATGCGGAACCGCCTTTGCAGCATCGAAACGGATGCCGTCTGCATGCCGACAACGAGCGCTACAGCCTCATCATAGAGATCATCCGTCACTTCGCTGAGCGTTTCAGACGTTTCTTCCGGGATCATTTCCTCCTGGTATTGGGCTTTTTGCTGTGTGATGACATGATCGACGACTTTTTCGACTTCTTCATCTGATAAGAAAGCCCCCTGAACGCGGAGCGGCTTGTTGGCTCCGACAGGCAGAAACAGCATGTCCCCTCTTCCGAGAAGCTTTTCAGCGCCCCCCATATCAAGAATCGTTCTGGAATCGGTCTGTGAAGACACGCTGAAGGCGATCCTTGACGGAATATTCGCTTTAATGACCCCTGTGATGACATCGACGGAAGGACGCTGCGTCGCGATGATCAAGTGGATTCCAGCCGCGCGGGCCATTTGCGACAGCCTTGTAATCGAGTCTTCGACATCAGAGGAAGCGACCATCATCAAGTCTGCAAGCTCGTCCACAATGACGATGATATACGGAAGTTCCGGCTGCTTTGCTTCTTCGGATGCATTCATCTTTTTGATGTGGTCGTTGTATCCTTCAATATTCCGCGTCCCCGTGTGAGAAAACAGTTCATAGCGGCGCTCCATCTCATTTACAACTTTTTTTAAAGCCTGTGACGCTTTTTTCGGATCTGTCACGACAGGCGCAAGCAGGTGCGGAATGCCGTTGTACACATTAAGCTCGACCATTTTCGGATCGATCATCATCATTTTGACCTCATGCGGCTTCGCTCTCATTAATATGCTTGTAATGATGCCGTTGACACAGACGCTTTTTCCGCTTCCCGTTGCACCTGCGACAAGGAGATGGGGCATTTTGTTTAATTCGGCCAAAACCGCCTCTCCGGAAATATTCCGGCCGAGGCCGATCATCAGCTTTGCGTCAGGGCGGTCATTCAGCTTCGATTCGAGCACCTCTTTTAAGGAAACCATCGCGACTTCCGCATTCGGCACTTCGATTCCAATCGCCGATTTGCCCGGTATCGGCGCTTCGATGCGGATATCCTTGGCGGCAAGTGCAAGCGCCAAGTCATCGCTTAAATTGACGATCTTGCTTACCTTGACGCCGACATCAGGGTAGACTTCGTATTTCGTCACGGCCGGGCCGAGATGAACCTGGGTTACTTTCGCCTTAACTCCGAAGCTTTGGAACGTCTTTTCGAGCTTTCGTGCATTGTCATAAATATTTTTTTTGTCAGCCTGCTGTCCTGTATGCTTCGGATCATCCAGCAAACTGATCGGCGGCAGCTGATAGTCTTTGTTTTCAAGCTCTGTAAAGGCGATCTCGGGAGCAGCCTCTGCATCCCCACCGCTTTCGGGTTCCGGCGGCGTTTTTGCTGCCGGTTCGGCCGCTTCATAAGCTTGAATTTCCGGCTTTTCGTCACGGTCCGAAAAGCTTGAAATAATCGGCTCCGTATGAATTACCGCATCTTGCTCCGCCGCATCCTGAACAGGCTCTGCCGCGGGTTTTGGTTTCCGCTCGGTTTTTTGTTTTTTTCCGGATTTCTTTTTGGACGATTGCTGTTTCAGATCCTTCATATCATCGAGAAATGCGAGCCACTGATTCTTCACGAACCCGGCAACAGGAGCCGTCCATTTGATCAGCGTCTCCTGAAGGGAGCGGTCGGTGATCAAAAGGAGCCCGATCAGGATCAGAAAAATAGCGATAATTTTCGAGCCTGCTGATGCGAACAGAAAATAAGATGCCGCAAACAAGAGCGCCCCGATCATCCCGCCTCCCAGATCAGGCGTTCCGGTTTCGCCTTTTACGTCCATTAAAAACAGCTCCCACGTATTTTGGATCACGCTCGGAGATTCGATCATCCCCCTGTCTGTCAAATGCTGAAACAGCTGGACGTGTGATAAAAGCAATATGCTTGCGACGATGCAATAAAGCCCCGCTTTTCTTCTCGTCAAAAAACTCGGCGTTTTTTTCTTCCAAAACAGCGATACGCCTGTTAGGAAGAGAGAAAGAACGAACAGAATGAACCACTCGCCTGCGAAAAAACGGAACATGTAAATGAACGTTTGGCCTGCAACGCCAAGCTGCAACACCGTAATAATCGAAATGGCGATACAGATTAAACCGTACAGTTCATATTTTAGATTAATTCTTTTAACCTGTTTTTGCTTCTTTTTTGATTTTCTTTTTCTTTTTGCCATGTTCCATCACCTTACTGCATGTAAAAAATGTAAAAACAAAGAGAAAGCAGCCCGGTTTTGGCTGCGATTTTTCCTCTGGATTCCCCTATTATAGCATATTTATCCTGACGACACTTCAGCTATTTATAAAATGTCAGTTTGAGCGTTTGGCCCGGAGCCGTCTCCTGCTTTAAAAAATCCATCGGATTTGTGCTTAAGACCTGAACCACTTTCGCTTCTTCCCCGTTCATTTCGACGAGGAGCGGCACGCCGTTGACGTCGATCTGCCTCAGGTTTGTCTGTTCCGCCTGGCCGGCGAACACGATTTCCTGCGGCATTGTTGTATAAAGAATCATTGAATCATCCTTTCCTTCCCGCCGCGTTCTTGTTCGATCAATTCATTGAGCTTTTGAATCGCCTGACCGACTCCGCCTGTTTCATCGATCAGCCCGTACTTGACCGCATCTTTCCCGACGACATTCGTTCCGATATCCCTTGTCAGGTTGCCTTTTGAAAACATCAGCTCTTTAAATTTCTCTTCCGAAATGTTTGAATGGCTGGTCACAAAGTTAATGACTCTCTCCTGCATTTTATCAAGGTATTCAAACGTTTGCGGTACACCGATCACAAGCCCCGTCAATCTGACCGGATGGATCGTCATCGTAGCCGTTTCGGCGATATAGCTGTGATCGCAGGAAACAGCGATCGGAACACCGATTGAATGCCCGCCTCCTAGCACGATCGATACGGTCGGTTTTGAAAGAGAAGCAAGCATCTCGGCAATCGCCAGACCTGCCTCCACGTCTCCGCCTACGGTATTTAAAATGATCAACAGCCCTTCGATTTTAGGATTTTGCTCGATAGCGACAATCTGTGGAATGACATGTTCATATTTTGTCGTTTTGTTTTGGGGCGGAAGCTGTACATGCCCTTCAATCTGTCCGATGATGGTCAGGCAGTGAATGTTTGAATCCTGTCCCATTTGAGGAAGCGTCGTTTCGCCAAGCTGCTGAATTTTGTTGACGAGATTGTCCTTAGCGTCCTGCTTTGCCGGCTGCTCCCCTTGTCCTTCCCCGTTTTGCATCCGGTTTGAGTCCATCTGGCCCACCTCTTTCTCGAGTTTCTTTTTGTATTATGGACAATGGCGGTTTTTTCATTCAGTGCAGACGGGACAAAAAAACCAAGAGGGAATCCTCTTGGTTTTATACTTCCATGATGATTGGGATGATCATTGGTTTTCGTTTTGTTTTTTCATATAAGAATTGATTTAATGCGTCACGCATGGTCTGTTTTAAAGCGGACCATTCGACGACGGCGTTTTCGGTGCTTTCTTTTACGATTTCTCTGACAAGCTCTGTCGCCTCTACGATCAGTTGTTCAGATTCCCTGACATAGACAAAACCTCTCGTGATAATTTCGGGTCCTGATACAAGATGTTTTTTCTTTTTATCGAGGGTGATGACAACGATTAAGATTCCATCCTGGGACAGAAGGCGACGGTCCCTGAGCACGATGTTGCCGATGTCTCCGACGCCGAGGCCGTCAATCAGAATATTTCCTGACTGGACTTTATCGCCGATTTTTACGTTTTGCCCGCGGAACTCAACGACGTCTCCTTTTTCAACCAAAAAGATGTCGCTTCGCTTCATCCCGATTTCTTCGGCAAGCTTTGAGTGCGCTTTTTGCATTCTGTATTCGCCGTTTACGGGAATTAAATACTTCGGCTTCAGCAGGTTCAGCATGAGCTTCAGCTCTTCCTGGCAGCCGTGTCCTGACACATGTACGCGCTTCTGTGCAAATACGACGTTGGCGCCCGCCCTTGTTAAAAGATCGACGGCTTTGGAATAAATCAGCTCCTGGCCGGGTATAGGAGAAGAAGCGATCAATACGGTATCACCTTCTTCAATGTCAAGCTGCTTATGACCCTGTTTTGCGATTCTTGTCAAGGCCGCCAGCGGTTCACCGTGATTGTCTCCCGTTAAAATGGCCACTTCCCTTTTCGGATACTTTTTGACGTCTTGGACAGGTATGAACATGTCCTCATCAGCGGTCACATAACCGAGCTTGATCGCCAGCTGCAGAATAGCGGAAATATTTTTCCCTGATACCGCCAGTTTTCTGCCGTTTTGCAGAGCAGCGTCAATCACCTGCTGAATCCGGTTGAAGTTTGAAGCGAACGCGGCCACGATCACACGGTTTTCGGCATTATACATCACATCAGAAATTTCGCCTCCGACGACTGCTTCAGAAGGAGTATAACCCGGTTTTTCGGCGTTGGCGCTGTCCGACAGCAGGCACAGCACGCCTGAATTGCCGATCTTGGCGATTTCGCCGATGTCGCTGGTCTGGTTTAAAACAGGCGTCTGGTCGAATTTAAAATCGCCCGTGCACACGATGGATCCGAGGGACGTTTTAAAGCTGATGCCTACCGAATCCGGAATGCTGTGGTTTGTCCTGAAAAAAGATACTTTCGTTGATTCAAATGTAATAACGGATTTGGAGTGGATTTCTCTTAAATCGGCTTTTTTATTTGAGCCGTATTGTTTTAGCGTTTCTTTTAAAAGGGCAAGTGTCAGTTTTGTTCCGTAAACAGGCACGGATAGCTTGTTCAGGCAGTAAAACACGCCTCCGATGTTTTCTTCGTGTCCGTGTGTGAGGAAAATCGCCTTTACTCTGTCAGATCGTTCAATTAAGTAGGAAATGTCCGGTATAACCACATCGATCCCGAGCATTTCATTTTCTGGATGCATGAGTCCGGCGTCAACCACGAATATGTCAGAGTCGATTTCAATGACATAAAGGTTTTTTCCGATCTCCCCGACGCCACCTAAGGCGATGATTCTAATATTTTCTGTATTTTTTTTCAAATTGTAATCCTCCTAATCTAAGTACCCGTCCATCATCACTTGTCCCTATTATACCTGAATCTAAATTTAGAAAACAAGAACCATTATGTATAGAACAAACGGCCAAACCCAAAAAAGAGAATGACCGTTTTCGTCCGTATATGTTGTTACAGGCTGTTCATCAGGCTGCTTAAACGGAGACGCTCATCTTCATTCAGCGGAACTAAAGGAAGCCGGACAGAGCCGACGTCAAGACCTTTCAGCTGAAGAGCGGTCTTTAAAGGCGACGGATTTGGAGCAGCGAAAAGCCCCTTCATCAGCGGCAGAAGCTTCTGATGGATCAAGGCCGCTTCTTTCGTCTCCCCATTGATGTAATGTTTGATCATCTGCTGCATTTCCGGTCCGATGATGTGTGAAGCAACGGAAACGATTCCCCTTCCTCCCACTGACAGAACCGGAAGCGTCAGGCTGTCATCACCTGAGTACACAGCAAAATCATCAGGCGTTTCAGCGATGATTTTTGTGATCGCCTCGAGATCACCGCTCGCTTCCTTGATCGCGACGATATTCGGAATTTCCGCCAGGCGGATCGCCGTTTCCGGAGCCAGCGATGCAACCGTGCGTCCCGGCACATTATACAGCATGACCGGCAGCGATGTTTCTTCGGCAACCGCTCTGAAATGGTGGTACATTCCTTCCTGGGAAGGTTTGTTGTAGTACGGCGTCACAAGCATGATCGCGTCTGCCCCTGCTTCTTCCGCTTTTTTCGTCAGCTTGATCGATGCCTTCGTATTGTTGCTGCCCGTACCCGCGATCACAGGCACGCGGCCTGCCGCTTCCTTGACGGTATATTGAATGAGTGCAACTTTTTCCTCTTCTGACAAGGTCGGCGATTCACCGGTAGTTCCGGCGACGACAAGTGAATCCGTTCCGTTTTTCAATAAATAATCGATCAGCTTTGACAATTTTTGAAAATCGACATTTTCGTTTTTGTCAAAGGGCGTAACCATTGCGGTTGCAATATTTCCGAAATTCATTTTTTTCACCTCATCATGATTCAATCACATTTATTTTGATAGTTCAAACACTTCGTGCAGAGCGTTCACGGCAGTCGCCATGTTTTTCTCGTGGACGAGCACCCAAATCGTCGTATGGCTGTCTGCCGACTGAAGGATTGGAATGCCCTTTTCCGATAAAGCGGTAACGATTTTTGAGGTGACGCCAGGCACGCCCATGATGCCTGCCCCTACGGCCGAAACCTTTGCACAATTTCTTGTAACGGCAGGCTCATAGCCTAATTCCTTCAGTATGCTTTCTGCCCGGTCTGTCATGTTTCCGGCGACCGTATATACAATTTCGCTCGGCGTAATATTAAAGAAATCCACGCTGATGTCTGCGTTCGCCATCGCTTTAAACACTTCTGTCTGCACGATGTATTGTCCCTCTTTTGCCGGGACTTTAAACTGCGTTACATCTTTGACATGGGCGATGCCTGTGATGAGCCGTTCAAATACGTCGCTTCCGGCCTTTGACGTATGGTGGCTTGTCACAAGCGTTCCTTTTTCTTTTGAATAGGTCGAGCGCACGCGAATCGGCACTTTCGCCTGCATCGCGATTTCCACAGCCCTCGGGTGGATAACCTTTGCACCCTGGTAAGCCAAATTGCAGATTTCCGTATAGGTAATCACAGGAAGCGGCTTTGCCTTTTCTACGATTCTCGGATCGGCGGTCATAACGCCTTCGACATCTGTGAAAATATCAATAAATTCGGCGTCCAGCGCCGCTCCGAGCGCCGCGGCCGATGTATCGCTGCCGCCGCGGCCGATCGTCGTGATATCACCTTTGGCAGTAGCTCCCTGAAAGCCTGCGACGACGACAGCGTCATGATCAGCCAGCATGCTGATAAGGCGTTCCGGCTTCATTTCGAGGATTCTCGCGTTCGTGTGCTGATTATCGGTTAAAAAACCGGCTTGAGCACCGGTCAATGCAGCGGCTTTAATGCCGTTTTCCAGCAGCATGCTTGTAAACACGACGGAAGAAATCGTTTCACCGCATGAGAGCAGTAAGTCCTGCTCCCGTTCCGTAATCGTTTCCTGTCCCCCGTAAAGGAGATCAAGGAGCGAATCGGTCGCATACGGATCGCCTTTACGGCCCATTGCCGATACGACAACAACAACCTTATATCCTTCATTGACCGCATCTTGTATATGGTGCAAGGCAAGCTTTCTGCCGCGGTCATCCCTAACAGAGGTTCCACCAAATTTTTGAACGATGATTTTCAATGTATTTCACTCCAAGTTTATTTCGGACGCAACAGAAGAGAGGGGCCGAATGGGCCTCACTCTCTTCTCGCATCTCCAGTAAGAAATCTTAGTATATTTTAAACTAAATCCAAAGCTTTTAGGCTTTCTGCGATTTGTACGGAGTTCCAGGCCGCACCTTTCAGCAGGTTGTCGGACACAATCCACAGGTGAAATCCGTTCGGACGGTCAAGGTCTTTGCGGACGCGTCCAACGAACACGTCTCTTTTCCCTACTGCATCAGCCGGCATCGGGTATACCTGATTTGCAGGATCGTCCTGAAGAATGACGCCCGGAGCTTCTTTTAACAGATTTTTGATATCCTCTGCTGTGACATCATCGCGGTCTGTCTCGATGTAGACGGACTCTGAATGCCCAGTTGCAATCGGCAGTCTGACGCAAGTGGCCGCAACTTCCAGATCAGGCATATGCATGATTTTTCTCGTTTCATTGATCATTTTCATTTCCTCAAACGTAAAGCCGTTTTCCTGGAACTTATCGATTTGAGGAATCGCGTTGAATGCGATTTGGTAGTGCTTTTCATCGCTTTTTACAGGCATGATCTGCGGTTCGTACGAATCGCCTTTTAAGATGGCTTCCGTTTGGCCGTACAGCTCTTTTACAGCTTCATTGCCGGCACCTGAAACAGCCTGGTAGGTTGACACGATGACTTTATTTAAACCGAAAGCCTTGCGGATAGGCTCAAGCGCTACAACCATTTGGATCGTTGAACAGTTCGGGTTTGCGATGATTCCGTTATGCTGATGCAAATCTTCTTCATTGACCTCGGGCACGACGAGAGGAGTGTTTTCATCCATCCGAAACGCACTCGTATTGTCAATGACGATCGCACCGCGTTTGACAGCCTCGTGAGCGAGCGCCCTTGAAACGCTTCCCCCTGCGCTGAACAATGCGATGTTTACCCCTTCAAAGCTTTCCGGAACCGCTTCCTGTACAGTGTGCTCTTCGCCTTTGAATGTAAGTTTCATACCTGCTGAACGTTTTGAGGATAATAAAGTCAGTTTATCCAGTTCAAAGTTTCTGTCTTCTAACGTTTTTAACATTTGCTGTCCTACAGCTCCTGTCGCACCAACTACTGCTACATGTAATCCTCTGCCCAATTGTAAAACTCCTTCCACCCTATCGTTAATGACGATTGGTTGACTATGCAATTTTACATTATATTTTAACATAGAAGTAAGCCTGATGATTGATATTTTTTGTTACATCTTCATTTTCTCAAAAATTATTGGTAATTGCTGATCAGAACCGGCTGCATCTGTTTGTATGCAAGCGCTTCTTCTATTGTCGGCAACAAAAGATCCATTTTTGCGACGAGCGAGTTCGGTTTTTTAAACGGATCATCCTGCCCGAACGGGATGAAGAAAATGTTTTTCGTCGTCATCAGCCTCATCAGATTCACTCCGTTTAAACCGAGCGCATCGTTCGTCGATATGCCGAGGACGACGGGGCGGGAATTGCGGACCGTCGCCTTGGCCGCCATTAATACCGGAGAGTCAGTTTTATATCTCACCCCCAAAGATCACCTTTAAAAAAGAACTGCTAATTGAAGATTGATTTCAATAGCAGTTTAACATATTCGTTATAAAACTCGGCATCGTTTTCATTTAAATCTTTTTGCTTAATATAAGAAATAATGAAATTTTTCTTTTTTATTTCATGTACAACTTCTCTCCCTTTGCTGTCAGTATACAAGGTTGTCATATCATTTAGATACATGGCTTTTCAGAACCTCCACCGGATGACTTATCATCACAACAGTATGAAGGTGAAAAATTGTCCCATGACATATGTTTATAAATAAGATCATCACAGAGCTTGTTCAGATAATATGTATAGTTGACTTTTTTCTTCATCCATCTGACTTCAGTTCCGATTTCTTCACAGATCTTGATCGGTAAACTTGATTTGTTAACTTTATTCTTATATGTATGTTCTAACTGATTTTCAGCTATATGTTTATATGTAAGGAAATCATCAATATGTACGAAATACACTTTATTTTTCGGCTCTCTAAATTGAAACAGAAAACCAGGTATTACATAATCAAATTTAGATGCCTCCTTAAGATATTTGATTTGCTGAGGTTTTATAATTTTCTCGCTGAACGAGAAAGACTTATTCTTAGTCGATTTCATCTCAACAGGGAACAAGTATCCTTTGTAATGAATAAAGCAATCATACTTATTTTTGGATACTGCAGCCCCTCTCTTCAAAGACATGGGATTGACATCTTTAATTCTGTAAAAGAATATACCTTGATCTTTTGCTGATTTTTCAACATTTGATTCGAATACTTTACCTTGATTGGTTGCTGCCAATTAACCACTCTCCTATTATATTTTTAATTTGTTTAAGTTGGTTTTCTCATTAAGACCTCATTCCTTTTTCATCATCACCCGACACTGATACATAAGCTCCTCATTATCGTTTGAAAGATTAATAAGGTTTCGGTGAGCTCTTGAGTAATCATCTTCCTTTAAAGCTTCTTTTGCTGTATCTAGTTTTCTCTGAATCTTGTTTATTAGTGATTCAAATTGATTGGTCTGTTTCAACTGTTCCCCTCTTCAGTTCATTTCTTACCTTCATTAGAATTTTCCCCAGTTTGTTTTCACCGACGCCATCACAAACTCCCCAAATCTTGTCTCCCCAAGTATTACCTTCGATTAAAATTGATTCTCCGGTTTGTAAAAGCTTATTTTTGAGGTGAGCATTCTGTTCAAATTTAGCTTTCACGATTTCATACATGAACGTTTCCTTCACTTCCTCCCATTCTGGTCTCAGCTTAACTCTTCGTCCTTTCCTTTTGGCCAAATTAGGGGGAAGCTCTGAAAACTCCAAGTGAATTGATTTGTCTGTTATTTTCATTGCTTGAAAAGCAGCTTCATTATTTTGATATGTGATTCCTTGATACATTACTGGAGCTGAATAAAAATTGCTTAAGAAATAATGCTTACCTTTAAATTCATCAATTACATCCAATTCATATATCATTCCTTTTAATTAGTTTATTTAGAATTCTTCAGTTGTATAACTGTGTCACACATTATAGCTAAATATGTAAGACCGACTAAAGGCAAAAAAATAGCTGCCCAGCTTGCTTTATCATGCCCCCATCCATTTTTGCTTGCCCATCTAACTAAGCAAAACTTAAGTAAAGTGCTTAATAGGTAATAAATTATCGCAATATGTATCATTGAAACAGTCCTCCCCAAATCACTCCTGCTGCAATAGCAATTATAAAAACAGAAATAAATTATTCTTTACCACACACTAATGTCTGTAATGTCTTTTTGGGTTTTACATTTTGAGCAAATCACCTCCACTCTTGTACCAATACTTGCACCTGTTAAAAGAAAAGATGTGTTACCTTTACATTTTTTCCAATGTTCTTCCCTAAAAGCATCCGCTTCCTCTCTTTCTTTTTCAGATAATGTATGAAGGCTGTTAATTCTAAGATTCTCGTTTTCTTTTAATAATTTAGAGATTTCTTCATCTTTGTTGAAGTTCCTCAGCTTTTCTGCAAAAGAATCTCTTTCACCCATCAGATTGTCGATGAAAGTACTTAACTCATCCATCAACTTATTCTTCTCCTTATTTTCTATCCATTTGAGAATCATTCCACCACTCCTGTTTCAAATCTCAAAGGTTTTGACCTCAAACTTTTTATAGGTATCTACTTCATTACCTGGTATCTCGTTTACACTCGGATACTTATCGTAGTCGTATGGATACCCAATACAGTTCATGTGAAAGCTTGTCCCCTCATGATTAAACTCAGTTTGCAAATGTTCATGCCCACAAATCCAATGTTTAGCATTAATGAATGGTACATCGACCATATAGCAGCTATTAGGTTCAAATGGAGAAAAAGGATTATGAACAGGCGGGACATGAGAAACAAACACATCGATGTGAGTTTTTTCGAGCGTTTCATACCAATCCATCGAATCTTTCCACATTGCTCTTACTCCATCTTCCTTACTGTAACCATTAATGCTAATGTAGTTTGAGTCATTAGAGACCCCTTTGAAGAAATCCCATCCTTCAATCCCTTTTGGTAAATACCACATAACATCTCCTGCAAAGACTTTCCCTTTGAAAGTATCCATTGACTTGATTAACGGAGTCACATTCTTTATGTCACCAGCCTTTTTGACTAAATCATTCACCCTTCCCAATGAATCAGAGTATTTTCTTTTTTGGTTTTTGCTAAGTAAATAAAGATCATGATTCCCATGTGTGAAGTAAACCTTCTCGTATTGTTTCGCTACTTCATCTAAGACCCAAATGGCTTGTTGGTTCCATTCAGTAAAATCTCCAGCTATGATTAATACCTCTCCATTACGGTTTGAAATCAATCTCTTTACAAGCTCCCTTGTTCGCTTCTCCCATTTAAGTTGGTTATTATTCCAAGGAATCCAATGATTGATATGGAGATCTGATACATAGTCAATTTTCATTTTATCCTCCTTCCTTTGCTTATGCTGTTTAATTCTCTTTCGCTAAGTTTAACCTCATTTCATAGTAATCAGCTTCAGTGGTTTCATGTAAGTAATCTAAGTGCTGCTTTTCATGAGACTTAATCCAGAATTCTTCTTTATAATAATTGATTTCAATCCGCCCTCTAAAATTATGAAGAACTCTGATTACCATTGTTAGATTTTGACGAGTGATCACATTGTTCAAATCATGATCTTTAACAAATTTCAAGAATGCTTTATAAGGCTTTGACCTTTTCTTGAACTCATAATAAGTTTTGTCTCCTGAACATACAGGGTATTTTTTTAAATCACTCTCTTCGACTTCATTTTTGAATGTTCTCTCGATAAACAGAACAGGTTCCGAACTCCTACTATAACCAATCTTATTGTAGGCATCTTCTATTCCAAGAACTTGACTTATTTCATCGTTCATCTCCTTAAGAAAATTCCCCTTGATATAAAAAACGTATTCTAAATCGCTATGTAAGTCAGTATTTTTATCAACCTTATAATATTTAGTCATTAGATCCCTTCTTTCATAAAGAGTGAATAAAACAAATTCAAATAATAACTGTGCAATACCATTACATATTCAACAGGAGATGATTTGTATGGCACGTAATAACAACAATGAATTAGTTATACCGAATGCTCAGGCAGCTATTGAACAAATGAAAATTGAAATAGCTCAAGAGTTTGGTGTTCAATTAGGTGCTGAGACTACTTCAAGAGCAAATGGTTCAGTTGGTGGAGAAATCACTAAACGCCTTGTCCAAATGGCTCAACAGCAAATGGGTGGGCAGCTTCATTAATTCTCTGAGGGGTTGATTCCCCTCTGCATTCTTTTAATTGATTCAGGGTAGTAATACCAGTCATAAAAGCACATTGCCTTGATCTCTAAAGAAATCTTCAAGTCTATAAGCTGCAAATTAAATTGTCGGCCGCTTTGCATCCGTTTGCCAGGACGCAGTTTCTTTCGTTAGTCAATCACGATCACCCTCACATGAGTAGTTTCGATAACACCCTTCGCAGTAAACGTATTTAGGTACTTCGCCTTTCGGAAATCTCTCTTTGCTTCCGCAATAAGGGCACTCAACGCCCTTAGTTTCGCGCAAATATTTTCCGAGGTTATTCCACTTATTTACGTCAATAATTCGTCCATCTCCGTCCGGCTGTCGTCGATGATTTTTGCGCGTTTGACAGCAATAGATGTAAGCGCAGCTCTTCCGTCCCCTGTTGGTTCACCATCGGCAACTACAGTCGCATAATCAATCGTTTTATAGACTCCGCGATAAGCGACAACATCCCCCACACGAACCTCAGTTGGCTGCGGCGCGTTCAAATATTCGTCAGGTACTTCGAGTCCAAGTGCACGATGGAGAGCGATAGCCTTTCCGATATGTTCATTGAAGCAATCGTCTGGTGCGGCCTTGGCAATTCCTTTCCCGCAAATATCACCAAAACTTATCGATTTAAGAAGGGCGACGATTGTACGTTTCTTTTTATTTATAACGAACTCTACGTTACAAAGGAGGTTCCCACGAATATAGCACAGTTTTCCGTTAGGACTTCTTCTTTTAAGGTTTTCGATACCCGCCTTCGCCTGCTCAACAATTTCATCCCGGCGTTCTTGTGCGGTCTTTTCAACCGGTGCCTGCGCCATTAATTCACGCCTCGCATCTTCGTATCCTTTTGCGTAAGCAGCTAGCCGCAATTCTTCGATCGCATCTCTCGTTGTTTCTACCGCAGTATCGTATCGTTTATCGACGTTTTCCATGATGACTTCGTATTCTTTATAAGTCACATAGTGACAATCCAATCGATGTACGTCGTACTCCTTATAAGCGAACACGCCATTTCCGAATTTGTACTGTCCATCGACAACTAACTCATCCCCGTTCTTATAAAGGCCGTGTACCGTATCTGCATTCGTAATTAAAATTCGATCATTTCTATTGGCCGGACGCTTTTCTGTGACGATGAGTTCGGCGTCTTCTTTAGCTACTAAACAACCATCAATACTTCCGTTATATACCGCATAGTCGGCGTTGTCTTCCCGTGCGACTTCGAAAACTTCACCAATCTTATCTGTGTACCAGTACCTAGACCCACTTGCTTTCTTAATCCGCACATACTGTTTTCTTTTCATTTATTTATCCCTCCGCAATTCCTTAATGGTGTCCTGCATCTCTTTCATTTCGGATAGTATAAGTTCTTTTTCTGCTAGAAGAGAGTCTACAAGGGGAAAGTCGGCGATAGGACACATTTTCGTAATCGTAGATTCCAACTCTTCAATATAATTAAGAAGCTCTGGGATGGCCCTCCGAGCGCAAGCAATAAATCTAGCATCCTGTTCGCTCTTAAATTCACCGCAAATAAGATCACTGTCTTCATCGAGTACATACCATCCCTCTGTAGTCTCAACGTACACCCATGACTCTCCTGTTGCCTCTTCCCAACTTTTATGGATTTTATTTAATTCGTCTTTTGTCATTATACATTCCCCCCTTCAATATCAACTTCAAGAATAGTAATCGTTTTCCTTACTCCATCTATCCTCCCAGAATGGTATTGCATACTTTCAACATCTCCTCCGTACAGACGCTCATGCTCCGTCTTTAAGTACGTCTGAAAGTCACGCACATTCTACTTGGATATTGGTTTATCTGTTATTGGAATTTTCGTCACCGCCTGCACAAAATTTGCAATAAACAGCGCCGCCAATTTCCGTCCAATTAACACCTACTTCATCGCCACATTCTTCGCAACGACAACCTGAAATTAACTGGTTTAGCTCGGCAATGTGATCGAGCAAGGCCGGGATGTCTTGGCGGGCGTGTGCGATGAACTCCGTATCCTCTTTTCGCGCGCATCTTGCAACACCGAATGTTTGGTAACTCCCCTTAAAATTGTCGATCAGAACGTAATGATCGTATCCTTCGCACCATTCTCCTTCCGTTGCCGCTTCCGCCCGCTTTCGGATAGCTTCGAGCTGGTCTTTCGTCATTTTCGTCACCTTCTTCGTATATTTAATCGTTATCAATTGGTTCAGCCACTACGGACACGCCGTCAACACGCCTTTCGGAAAACTCGTGGTCTATTCCCATAATATCCACGTTTCCTCTGTAAGTGTAATAACTATAATCAATCGATTTGACGCGCTGTCCATACTTTCTCAAATCAGCGTTGACAATTCGCCTGAATTCGGAAAGATCGTAAGACACTAGATCAGAGCCACTAATCCGCTTTAAATCGGAAAATTCATAAACCATTCTCATCACGCATTCCCCCCTTCGATTTTGATTCCGAGAAGATTAAACGTTTCATGAACTGCGTGCGACATATTCTCATAGCTCAGTTGCTCTTCGTAATCAAAGGCGACTCGTTTATCGCGTATAATCTCTTCGTAATACTACCGCACCTTCTCCTCAGGTGTCTTTTCGACTTCATATCCGTTGATTAATGCGGCTAAAAAGTCGGTAAACCCAAGGTCGAATAAAGCCAGCTCATTATCGATATACCTTGCGACCAACTCCTCGTCTGTATACACTTCTCGTAACTGTTCAAATAGCTCCGCCTGCTCCTTCGTAATTACTGGCTTTTTAATTTCGCTCATCTATTCGTCCTCCTTCGCGAGAATATCGTACGCATACAGTTGAATATCGAATCGAACAATGCCGCTGCCGTCCGAATATATCTGCGAACCCTTAACGTTAAACCCTTTTTGCGCAAAGTGATCCCGGAGGATCTTCTCAATTTCGTCGTCTAAAAGGCCGATTGTAACGTTCATTTTAATTCCTCCATTCAAGAATAAAGATCCCAAAACGTGTCCTCTTCGTCCTCTTCTAATGAATCCGCGAAGTGTTGCTGGACGTTATCTTTTTCGCTTATCACAATATACAAATCGCCAGTATTTTCGTTAACTGAAACGGTCTGATTTTCGTTAGTATACTCCGAGTCTCCCCCCCACTTTCCGTAGATATATTCGTTAGTGCCGTCTTGAAAAATAACATCTATCGCGACGATATCGTGGTGTTTCTGTAGTCGGTCAAACGGCAGTGTATCGTTTCCTTCCCAAGTACATACGTTTGCGTCCGTTGTATTAGCTTTCGATGATACTTGCAGGAAGATTTCTTCCGCAGATAAACTTTCGCTTATGCTATTCGATGCACGTCTCGCAATTGACCGTGTAATGTTCGACATATAAAAATATCCGATATGCTCCCGATCAATCCTAAGTACCTCGCAATTTTCAGTTACAAGTTCGATGTAATTTACTTCACGCACCTCAGCGCCTCCTTTGCGTGTAAATTTATTTCGTATAGCTCAGTAATCGGAACTAAATCGACCGGTTCTTCGGGAAGCTCCGACTTCGATTCGATTGATTTCAGCGCCTTCTTCAACCGCTCGTTTTCCGCAATCAATCCGGCAACGGCACAACGTAGGTCTGCGATTTCTTGTATTTGTTGATCCTCCACAATTCTGTCCCTCTTCGTTTATTAATATTTTTAATTAGCTTATATTACTTAATTTCATTTAACTCACTCTTTAATATAAAAAACTCATGATCTAATTCCTTAAATCTTTTATTTACTATGTAGGCTTTACCATCTTTCATTTTAAATAGATCAGAATATTTACCTGGATTACTTCTAATAATCTTAAAAGCTATTGTTGCACTAACCCATTCCTTATTTTCAATTTGCTGAAGGACTTTGCTCATTTCAAACAATAAATCAAGCTGCTCTTTATCTTGTTCAGTTTCCAGTTTTAATATGTCACGTTCCTTTTCAAGTATCTTCCCTTGAAGAACCTGGCTCTCCTTTTCCAATTCAGCTTGCTTTGTTTCTAAATCGTCATTAAGTAAATCATTCACTTCAGAATTCAACTGATCACCCCCTTGAATCAAAATAAAATATTAGTTTCATTCAGTTTTTACTTTTAATTTGTTTAAAATGGATAAAAATAATCATCTCCTCGTGAAATACTAGATGGCAAGTCCTCTTATTAATCATCATTATATCCTTTTAATTTGTTTAAGTCTATTATTTTTAAAAATTTTTTGCCTCATAATTCCTATATTGCCACTTCTAATTTGACCTGATCATGAGGATTATACCCATCCAACATAAAATGTTCAGGCTTGAAATCATAAAAATTCTTTATTGAATCATCCATAATAAGTATAGGTGCAGCTAACGGTTCACGCTTAACAATTTCTTTTGCTTGATCAATATGGCGATCATAAATATGTAAATTGTTTATGTAATGATGAAACTTTCCTGGCTTATATCCGCACACTTGAGCAATCATATGCTGCAACAAAGCATACTGAGTAACATTTATGTTTCCCGCAACAAGATAATCGGATGAACGCTGAATAAGAGTCATGTTTAAATACTCGCCATCATAGTCCCACATTGTCAGAAAAGCGCATGGATACAGCGTCATTCCATGAAGATCTTGATGATTGTACAAATTGGTGATCATTCGTCTGCTATATGGGTTGTTTTTCAGATCCCAAATTAACCTGTCAATCTGATTGAAGTAACCTTCTTTGTATTGATGTTCATACTTCATTTGTCTTCCATAAGCTAAACCAAGATTTCCATCTTTATTAGCCCAGCTACGCCAATACTTAACTCCGTATTTCTCTTCTAGCAACTGTACATCGTTAGATTGATCTTGATAAATCCAAAGAATTTCTTTCAGTCCCGATTTAAAAGCTGTTGGCCGTAAAGTAGCAATAGGAAATTCTTTTTGCAAATCATATTCATTCAACACTCCAAAGCACTTCAACGTATAAGCAGGTGTTTGATCAGACCACTTGGGACGAATTTTTTGTCCTTTATCAGATTTCCCTTCGGATAATACTTTGTTTAAATTTGATTTTAAAACTGTATCCGCAAAACTCATTAAATCTCTCCCTCATAATTGGCTCTTGTTTTTCAAAAATACATCCCCTATAAGTCCAAGTAAGCAAATAAGCCATAAAATAACTTGAGCAACTGTACTTAGCTCTACATGAAGATAATTGAAATCCTTAAATTGTTTTCTCTCAAATTTCTCATCAACCAGTTTCCCCACACCTTCGACGACCGTTGTAAAATCAGTGATTTTCTTTTGATTTGTTATGTAATCTTTAACCTCTAAGTTAAGCTCATCCACTTCCGACCAAGTGAACGGATACACCCAATTAACAGTACCATCCTTCTTCATGCTTAAAGTAATTATGTAATCATTCTTATGTCCATTCTGCCACTTATCTTGTAGAGCAAATCCATAATTTATGTCTGATACATCACCCAGATTAACAAATACAATATTCACTTGTTTTCTGGAGATCTTTTGGCCTTTATGATTTGGATCAGGAATTTGCTCATTTAAATATGTATTCACTTCTGAAAGCTTACGACTAGCTTCTTCTTTGTTTGGAACGGTTCCAACAATTCTGTTTATGTCTAAGTTTTTATCAACTTTATTAGGATACGAAGGTAAATTCGGATAATCATCTAAATCAATATCTTTATGTTTGAATAAGGAATAGCTCGCTTTAACCTTATTGGTGTAATAGTGAACTGAAGCAGTTGGATCTCCAGGTTTCCAATATTGTTTGAGTTCCTCAGTTGTATTTGGATATCTGTCATCCATTACTTTACCATTAGGCAATCTATTCACTAATATCCATCCGTCATCCGTAGTTTTGATCTTGTTTTCAGCATCATGGTGTTTCCAGTGACCCGGAGTTGTGGTACATGATTGACCATGATTTGTCTTATGGCAAGTAGTATGAGGAGGAATCCATTCATCCCATTCTTCTTTATGCTGCCAATCCACAACTTTACCAGACCAAATTTCTTCATCTGTTGTCTGAGCCATAAAGTCTATTGCATAAGTGGCAACAAAAAGTAAATAGACAACCGCCAAAACAATTACGCTAGTCCTGATTTTTGTCCACTTATAATAAACCTCTATTCCCACAAGACCAAATAGAAAGAGGGACAGGGGAATAATCCACCCTGTCATTTTATTTATCCCCTTTTAAATCAACGGTATCTGCTTTTCCAGAGTCGAATGCTTTTTGGGTCTTATCAGAAGTCACAATATATTTGTCAGTATCTAAAGGTTTTCTCTCTGTCAGCATTGCCATAAGGATTCCTCTGTGTTGGACTAATCGATTATATTCAGCAATCATGTCAGTAATTTTCTTTTGATTTCGATCAAACTCAGTTCGACCAGCAGAAATTTCATTTTGAAGTTTAGTATAAACTTCTCCATTTAAGTTTGGGTTTTGCTCTTGAACAGCCTTAAATAAGAGTTTGCTATCTTCATATCTACCAGAGATCAAATCGGCATAAACATCTTTAAATTGTTCAGCTTGTAAATCGGTTACCTGAGTCATTTCCTTAAACTTTTTCCACATAGCATCATAATTGCTTTCGTTTGACTTTAACTGAGCCTCAATTTGTGTTTCAAGACTAACAGCTTCTCCCCTTTGATTCCAAATGACTGCAGCGGCAATCACAGTAATTAGAATAAAAACACCTAAAACTCCTAAGCATCCCAAAACAAATTTATTTTTCATACGTATTATCTCCTTTTAATTCATCTTTAAGTTCCTCAACTTGTTCTTTAACTGCCTCATTAACCATCTTTGGTATTTTCTCAATTCTCTTTTTAATTGATGAAGAACCTGTTTCCCTAATTCGATCAGTTAATTCAAGACAAGCAGCCAAAGATAAGTCGCTAATTTCATCAAACTCCCCCTGGATTTTATGAAGTACGTCAAGGTACAGCTCATCTGATTCTTCAAAAACAGGTAATGTTTGTTCCAATTTCTCGATCTTTTCTAAATGCTGCTTTATTTCCATCACTTTATCCATTGTTTCTCAGCCCCATAAGCGCGTCTTTGATTTCTTCTTTGGCTACTTTATTCTCAAGAACCCTTCGGTGTCTTTTAATTAATTTCTTTTCAAATTTTTTTGCTCTCCCTTCTGTGAGTTCGGCTAACGTCCAACAATTTACGGCGTTTATTGACCTTACTTTGGAACCTCTTGCCTGCACATTAACATCTCCTCAATAATTGCGATAAAAGTCTTCTTTTATTTAAATTTTGAACCTATATAAATCCCCTTTTCGATCAAGGTGATAATTGCCTTTCGGATAGGTTAAATACCCGTCAGAGTTCAGTTTTTCAACTAGATTAAACATAAACGTTCCATATTTTGTTTTGCCTTTCTTCCACATCTTTTTTCTCAACCGTTTTTTCATTAAAGTCTCCCTTGAATTAAATGAGATATAATGAATATATTATTAAAGTGGCCTTGGCTGCACTCCACATCAGCATGCTTTACATCATGAAGACAGCCAAGGTTCTTTATTTACCTAGTGCCAGTTGATCCATGTCCGCCTCTATTTTCATTTTCTAAATGTCCAACTTCAATCAATTCAACTGCAGGCATCTTCTTCATAATTCTGAATTGGCAAATCCGATCTCCTTTTTTAATTTCAGTATCTCTCAGCGCGTAAGCCGGGAAGAACCAGAAATCATCGTCCCCTTTGTATGATTCATCAATCACGCCCATTGAATTTGTCTGAATGATACCGAAGTTTTTATATGTACTTGAACGAGGAACAACATGGGCTTCATATCCTTCAGGCAATTCCATCGCTACTCCGAGAGGAATTAATATAAAGCGATTCTTTGGAATAAATACATCTTCCGAAGCTCTCAGGTCAATCCAATCACCCTGTTCGATTTTTGAAATGCGCGTTTGTGTTTCGTCTGCATATTTGATTTTGATATGTAGTGTCATTTTTCAAACTCCTTTTGATTTATTAATAAATTTTAGCAAACCGTTATAATACTTTTGATAACCATTTAGCGGCTTCTAAAATTGCATCCTTATCGTAGTTATCAAAAATAAAGCCCTCTAATGAAACTCCACTTGAATATTCACCACCTCCGTAGTATTCATCTTCAGTTTGAACCCATAAACTAATACCATTTTCAAGTTCAATTACCCAATCACACGTTTCTTCAGCAAATGGCATGTGTATGTCATAAGGTTTTTCATCAAAAACACAGTTTAAATCACTTATAGCATTCTCTGCGTCATCGTAATCTCTTATATTGAAATTTGAATTAGACATTTTTGAAATCTCTTTTCTTAATTCAAACTCTCCTTCGAACTCGGGATCTCCCGAATGCTTTATCGGATATCTAAATAACTTACCTTCCTTAGCTTTTTTATTTATGTAAACCCAATTATTTTTGGTGAGCTTAGACTTCATTTCATTACTCACTCTCCTTTTAATTTAATAATTCTTCAATTTCTTTAACTGAGATGACCCCTTTCGTGGCCATTTCTTTAATGTCATCTAATAAAAGATCTTTACGTATGTATTTTGCATTTATTTCATCGATGATAAATTGAGAATCCGTCAGTGGTTTTGAATATTGTGTAAAGAAAGAATAAACTTGAGACGCATTTTTTAAAAGGTTTTTATAATCGTATAATTCTTTTTTTACCTGCTCGGTGTTTAAAGTTCCATCGCTATTTTCCACAATTCCTTTACAAAACAATTCATAAATCTCCTCATAATTTTCCATACCATCACCCCTTTTAATTCGCATTAAAATTACCATTTTATTTAAATTTAGGTGTACAGTTTCAATTCCTTAACCCAATCAGGGAGCTCTTCAGGAGTATGAATGCCAAAGTTGACACAAGTTAAGGTGTTAGGCTCAAGCTGTGTATATCCTTTATCTCGAATCACAAAATAGCCCCCTTCGTGTTCAAGCTCTTCAAGTTTCCACTGTGGACATTTTAGAATAATTTTCTTTTGTTCAGCCATGTATTCATCCAAACTTACATATTCTTTTCTTTCTTGTATCGGTTTGATCATTCGATGATACACATAACTCATGACTGCATGTCCCACTTGCCCAGCCAGTTTCCCCTTACTGATCTTGATATCTTCGTTGACCAAGATATACATCCGATAATCCCTCATGTGTATCACTCCTTCAAATTTTTAATTAGTTCATCTAATTCATCTGGCTTAAATCCGATGCTGCGTTTTACTTCGTTCCCTCTCCATCTAGCAGGATAGTGACGGGTACCCCCATTACTCCATACTCTGCTGCAACTTCTGGCTGTTCTGTAACATCAATTACTTCATACTCAATTCCTTTTTCGTTTAGATAATTAGAAACTAATTGACAAGGGGTGCATGATGGCTGTTCTAATTTGATTAATTTCATCATAGTGATGCCTCCTCAAAATAAAAATCTTCATCCTTAAGGGCTTCTACAGTTGCTTTTTTGTATCCATTCCCCTTACCCGAAAAGAAGTCATGCGATTTAGTTTTTGTGCTTAATCCGTTCAACACAATTGGGTTAACATCCTCCTCCTCAAAGTAATGATCGAATCCTAAATTGTTTAAGGCTTTATTTGCGTTATACCGAATAAACTTTTTCACATCATGAGTAAGTCCAACTTGATCATAAACATCTTCGGTATACTCAAGCTCGTTTTCATATAGATCGAGCAGCAAGTTAATAACCCATTCATACAATTCTTTTTTCTTGATTTCAGTTTGTTTATTATAGATTTCCTGAGCCAACAATCCAGTGTATACACCATGTAGTGCCTCGTCACGAATTATCAAATTTATGATTTCTCCGCTGTTCATTAACTTCCCCTGACTATAAAAATACAATGGATAATAAAATCCTGAATAGAACAGGAAGCTTTCAAGTAATACAGATGCAACCATTCCTTTATACAAAGACAATTCATCATCACTTTTAATTTGTTTATATATAGAAACAATAATACTGGCTTTCTTCTGTAGATACTTATTGTTTTTAACCCATTCGAAGACTTCATTAATTGTTTCCATCGGAGCTAAGGTAAGAAAGATATTGCTGTATGATTTAGCATGAACAGCGTTTTCCATCATGGCCATGAAATTCAGCACAGCTTTACGCTGGTGTCCTTCGACATGATCAGCAATTGTTGGCATACCAGTATTCCCTTGTTCTGTGTCCAGTAAGGTTAATCCGGCCAACACTTTCATGTATGTATCCTTTTCTTGGTCTCCGAGGTATTTCCATGTAAGCAGATCGCCATTTAGCGAAATCTCTTCAGGAAGCCAGAACTGCTTAACGTTCTGTTCGTAAAACATTTGTGTGAATCCGTCTTCGTGTTGCGACCAGTTGGCCGCTGTATATTGCGTCAATTATTCGTCCTCCATTCGCTTTAATGCCTCGTAATTATTGTTGATTGTTTCGTTGATTAAGATTTCTCTAGCTTTCTCTTGTGATGTGATTCTAAATGCACATTCGCCCTTCCCGTACATTTCGGAATTGACAACATAATCGCGAAACAGCTCATTCATGTATTCGAGGTTGCCGGCGCCGTAGAATTTTCCGTTTAAGAAACAGGCGTATGTTTGCGACATATTATTAACACAACTCCTTCATTTAAACTACACAAGACAAGCAGCCTTCCTGCCCCGTGTCCTTTGTCCGCGCATAATACAGCGTTTTGATGCCGCGATGATGCGCATACAAGTCAATTCGGTTCAGATCACGCGTCGTCATCGTATCCTTCAGGAACAGCGTAAATGAGATACCTTGATCAACGTGCTGCTGAATTGTCGCAATCATATCGACGACTTTAAACATATCCATGTCGTACGCTTCCTTATAGAAGAACCAATTCTTCGCACTAAGTCCCGGCATCGGATAATACGTCTTGGAATTTCCGTATGTCCGTTCCTCTATGCGCTCCATAATCGGCATGACACCTGCTGTTGAAGATTGAACATATGAGATGCTTCCTGTAGGTGCTATTGCTTGTCTATATGAGTGATACAAACCATATTTCATCACATCTTTTTTAAGCTGCTTCCAATCTTCAATTGTTGGAATATGCTGATCTCCAAACAGTTTTTTTACCTTTTCGAACTTTGGACTAAAGCTTTGTTCTTCGTATTTCTTGAAATACTCACCTGATTTGTATGTAGAGCCTTCAAACTGGTAATATGTTTCCCCGGTTTCTTTGGCGATTTCCATTGAGCGCCCAAGGGAATAATAGTTCATCATCATAAAGAAAGTGTTGGCAAAATCTCTCGCTTCTTCGCTCTCATAGGCGATGCCATTTTGAGCTAAGAAACCATGTAGATTCATTGCTCCAAGTCCGACTGACCTCATAAGCTTATTTGCCTTAGCAACTGCTGGAGCATTTGTAATATTGGTTTTATTCGATACATGAGTCAATGCATCAATAGCTAATTTGACTGTATTCTTAATTGACCCATTCTTCATTACGTTGAAGATATTAATCGAGCCTAGATTACATGAAATGTCCAAGCCAATTTCGTCCTCTTCGCCATAGTCTGTATACGTTGATACTTGGGAAGCCTGAAGGACTTCTGAACAGTTACCAGTTACAATTCCATTAAAAATTAGAGAATGATAATCTTCTTGTGTTGTGTCATAGACATCCTCTACCCCATCTTTTTCAATGCTGATAATTTCGGCTGTGAAATCATGTTTTGGCTTTCGTGATTTTGCTTGCAATGTTTCAGTCAACATGTTGAATTTGTACTTATCATATTCTTTCAAATCAACAATGCTCATGAACAATTCTCTTGACGCTCTGTCTTGAATGCTAAGCTTATGAGTTGGTTTAACTTTGTATAATTTGGAACCGCCCCGGCCATCAGGGAGAAGCTCCTGTGAGCGTTTGTTATTGGTATAAATGGTTGTATATACTCCCATATTAATGAGTAACTTTTGCACATCTTGCAAACTCTCAAAATCAACTGATGTTAATTCAATTGTTAGTGCCTTCGCTTTATGATTGGCATTTACACAACCATCCGTTTGAAATAATCCAGACAAATAAGCTGCTTGTGTTTCCTTATCAGCTTGATATAAGAACTCTGGAACTCTTGTTTTTGTTTCTTTTGTCATTCCATATTTATTTAAAATATCAAAGAGTACTGTACTAGACATATATAATAGATCTTGTTTTTCTGGATCAGCAGCAACAAATTTTGGAGTAAAAGAAGTGTTGTGCTTATAAACACGATTAATTTTATGTTTATCAATTACACGGTGCACAGCATCTTTTACCTTCTTCTCCAACACCTTTTTATTGTCATATAAATAAATCTTCGCTGTCTTATCTGTAATTGTTCCATCCCCAGCTATAATCCCCATGATATATGCGAGGTCAGGTTCATGAATACTCCCATATTCTCCTTCACCAGACTGAATCAGTAGTTTGTCTCCCGGAACAAGTTGGTTAAGCTGAAGTTTTTGTATTTCGTTATTTCGCTTAACATAAAACTTATGCCACTCTGTTGCTCTGATTTCAAATCCTTGCTTAGTTTTAACTTTAAAGACATCTGCGTTCTTTTTAGTTAGCTGCATAGGTATCGCATTCACAATTGAAGTCCCCCTACAATCCTTGTCAAACTGTTTTGTCCGATTGTCAATAACGACCCTTAAATCTTTTTGACTTTTATATAGATCTGAGGCTTTTTCGTACCCATTTTCGGTTAAAAGAAAAGTATCTCCTGTCACACACAAATTAGAAAATTTAACCTTTGAAATATGACTGTTAGCGTGGAATCGATTTACATTGTCTGCAAACATCAGGTAAGGATAACCCGATTCTGATCGTAAGATTGCGAGCTTTTCTAATAGTTTACGAGCATTCGCTTTTTTCTTCCTGACATTTGGGTTTTCGACCAGTTCATCATACATTTTTGCAATATCCATTTCGTCTAAATGTTGCCCGTATTCCTTATAAACTGAATAAGGATAAAACATATAGAAGTCTTTATCTTCCCTAGCAAGCTCAATAAATTTATCTGGAATAACTACACCAATTGATAATGTTTTTGCCCTGACATCCTCATCTGCTGAGATTTTTTTGGTATCAAGGAAGTCATTAATGTCTGGATGAAAAACATTAAGATAAGCAGCTCCTGATCCTTGTCTTTGTCCCATCTGATCTGCATATCGAAAAGCATTATCGAGCAGCTTCATTACACCTACAACGCCTTTAGTGGCATTCTCAACTTCTTTAATTGGCTCTCCTTTTGCTCTAATCTTGTTTAAATTAAGCGCGACTCCGCCTCCGAGTTTAGAAAGCTGCATTGAGATATCTATAGCTCTTGAAATATCATTCAATGAATCGTTGACTTCAAGTAAGAAACAACTGACCATCTCACCTCTTCTTTTGCGTCCTGCGTTAAGAAATGTAGGTGTTGATGGTTGATATTCTTGTTTCATCATAAGTGAAGTAAATTCTTTAGCTTTTTCAAAATCTCCATTCCCTAGATACAAAGCAACAATGCTCACTCGATCTTCATATCGTTCAAGAATTTTCGTTTTATCGTTTGTCTTCAAGGCATAGTCATTGTAAAACTTGAATGCACTCATGAATGAAGGGAATCTGAATTTGAAGCTATACGCCAATTTGAACACTTCTTTAATCTGTTCAAAGGTATACTTGCTTAAAAACTCTTCTTCGTAATAATCATTCTCTAAAAGATAATCAAGTTTTTCTTTGAGATCGTGAAAGAAGACAGTGTTTTGATTAACGTAATCTACAAAGTAACTATGTACGGCTTCCTTATCCTTTTCAAATTGAAACTTTCCGCCTTTTTGAATCATAATCTCATTGTTTAACTGAACCCACTTTGGTACTTGATTGATTACTGTCAATAAATTTAACCTCCTGTATTAACTTGTCCAAGTCGGAATCTGATCCACTTAATTCAAACTTAAGGAGAACTGGAACATCATATTGCTGTGAGAGTTTATCTGCTGCCGCAGCAAAATAGTTCCCCCAATTTCGATTCCCACTTGAACAAACACCCAACAATAATTCTTTATTTTTATGTATGAACTTCTGAGTCTTTTCAGGAATTTGCCCGAATTTAATTGTGTATGTAATATGTATGAATGGCTCATTGACCCTTAAATCCTCAGTGATTTCCTTCGTTTTAATTTGTGTTTGTTTCTCTAGCTTTTTAATAAATCTTCTTACATTACCTGTCATGCTTTCATATGTAACAAGCATTATTCATTCATACTTCCTGAAACAAATTTCTCAGTGATTTCCTCAGCTTGATTGTCTGCAGCAACTCCGGCATTTGCTTCTTCTAAATTAATTGCGGCCATTTCATGATAGCCTTTTGCCATTGATTCATAAAACGAAGCATCCTTGAACTGATTGACTTCGACATATTTGTTTCTGTAGCTTTCAGGTACTACATATTGTTCACCATACGGATTTGTGGCAATATACTCTCCCCTTCTTACGGAAACGGAAACCCCTTCAGTATGTATAACTGTGTTGTTTTTTGCTTGTTCAATGCTTACAAGATGATCTTTTTTTACATATAGTTTCTTAGCTGCCCCCATCATTCATCCTCCTCATTTTCCGTTGTTTATATTAATACTTTTAATTTGTTTAAAACTATGATTTTATTCAGTTTCTCTAAGATGTACTGCTCAGATTAAGCAACGAGCCTCACCCCCTTCTCAAAAAATTCGTTTTCAAAATGTCGAAAATAACCTGATTTTCTTGTACATCAAATTTAGCCAATTGACTCAATCATACAAACAAACTCAAATCTCATTCCCACACCCTTTTGAACTGAAGCAAATTGTGAACTTTCTCTACTTGCGTAACGATATATTGTGTTTTTCGGATTCATATTATACTATATATAGTGTAACCCAAACGCATATTCCCCTTTGAAAGGTAGGTGTATACATATGGCTAGAAAATCAAGCTCCAGAAGAGTATCCTCTCCCAAAATGGTGAAAATAGCTTCTAAAGTCTTGAGATCCAAAAACTCTAGTAAAACTTCAAAGAGTTTGGCAGCTTCTGTCCTTTCTCAAGCAAAATCTAAAAGAAAATAGTAGGAGTGAAAACTTTGAAAAAAAGAAATAAAACTTTCAGGAATTTTGAGCGAAAACTAGAAAAAATGCAACAAAAGGCTAAAGAACTTGAAAAAGGACAAGAAGTTCAACTAAATGACCTTTTTACCGACTCTTTTATGAAAAAGAATACAAAATTTTCATCTCTTGATGAAATGTTTGATAAATCACCTTTCACCATTGAAAACCAGCAAGATTTTGAATCAATTCCTGATGATTTATGGGACAACTTTGTTAGAGAAAATAGCAAATTTTTAAACTGGGGAGAAATGCAACAAGAAGCAAAAAACCTATACATTGCTATGCAACTTGGATTTTAGAAGATGGCTGCGGCCATCTTCTTCCCCTTAAAATCATCTATTTATTATAAATACTTTTCTAGTTTTTCTTTAATTCTTTCAAAATCAGTAATATGTGATGATAACAAGTCAACATGATTAATGTTAGTATCGGCGTACCCTAAATCCTTTCGGTACTCAATAACAAACTTTGCGAAAAGCACAAGTGCAATGTATTTTCCTTCATCATCATCCTCATTTTCTATACTGAAGTTTTTCCATTCCATAAACCTTTTAACTGTATTGTCTGAAGCATACATAAAGATTTGAATAAATAATTTGTTCATTTCTTTCTTCATTTCCTTAAATTTAGCCTCACGCTGCTTCCCTCTTAAGTTATCTAAGTCGGTAATATTAATAAACTGATTCCAAATCTTTTCAATCTGTTCAGATTTTTTGAAAGCTGATTGATTTTCATAAATCTTCAACTTTTCAAGTTTTGTATCTATTTCACTTTTTAATTTTTGAAGTTTTTTATTTGAACGAGCTGTGATAACTGCTCCTGAAATTCCTCCTACAATAGTTCCTACTGCAGTTAATCGCAATGTTTCTATTAACCAGTCAAAATTCACAAACATTCCTCCAAAAACAATATTTTCTTTTATTTTATCACTCAATCACTCCTTTCCCCTTCTCCTCTCAATAAAATTTGAATTTCATTCAAATCAATGCTCATTATTAAGTTTCAACAGTTTACACCAGACACCTAGTGAACTATTTGTTTTAAGTTTTTGAGCTTCCATCATCGCCTTTTCTCCTTTGTTAAAAACCGCTACATCACCATTTGCTCCTGTCATTTTTCCAACATAATCATGACCAGAATAAACTTCTACTTCCCATTCCTCATTGGTCATTAACATTCTCTCCTTTTGTTTAGATTTGTCGTTATCTGTGCTTGCTTGGGAAATTACAAGAGGAATACCCCCACGCTCTATTACAAATTATCTTTTTAATTAGTTTTATGGGGATAATTAAGACCTATATGATTTAATGTTTTCTCAATATTCATCCCTCGGCATTCGTTTTTAATCTTGTAAAATATTTCATCACCACACTTTTTACAGCAGTTAATTTCAATTCTGTCTTCTGTTGTTCTAACTTTTTCTTCGGATATCCTTACACAT
>NZ_JBALMR010000076.1:56973-112052 GCF_036963165.1 Bacillus sp. JJ675
ATTATATCCTTTTAATTTGTTTAAGTAAATAAGAATTCACCAAATTTCATTTTTTATTTCTTTGATTTTCATAAGAGAAAAAATCAAATCATTGTCTACACGTTTCCAGGCTTCATCAGAAATTGTATCTTCTAAATATGTATGTAAATTATCAAGGCGATCTTCGATCAAATCTAAGTGATATACTATGAATCTATAAGGATTGCTAATGTTTCTTCCCTCCGTTCAGTATGTATGGATAATCCAACTATTCACCAGCTTGTGATCATATGTGCGCTCTTGGATCTCACAATTGAACGCTCTTCGTTTGTTTATGTACGCAATTGCCTTCTTTTTAGTCGGGAACTTAAGATTAACCCTTGTCCCGTTCCACAATACTCTAAAATAATTCTCCCCCAAATTCACTTACCTTTCTCTGTTTAAATTTGATATTTTATTTAGATTTTTATGTAACTGCTCAGGCGTTTATTTGCAATTTCACAATACTCTTTACTAATCTCAGTGCCTATGTATTTGCGATTATTTAAAGCAGCCATCTTGGCCGTTGTTCCACTACCCATAAAAGGGTCAAAAACAATGTCTCCTTCCTTAGACCACGATAAGATATGGTCTTCGGCTAACTTCTCTGGAAATATTGCCGGATGTTGAAAAGCTATTTTGTCACTAGTGCTCTTATGCATACCAACTAAATAACTCCAAATATTCCCCTTAGTCTTTTCATCCTTAGTAACTAAGCATACTGATTTTCTTCTTACCGCGGGATTGCATTCCTCAATAGAAGCTACTCCACCTCTTTTAGAATAATCATATTTCATTCCCGCGGTTCGACAAGGTTCTTTTTTTGGATTAAACACGTTTGGTTTTCCTTTAGAAAAAACGAACATATATTCAAACTCTTGTTCATACCTGTTATGGTTTTGAGGCAGCGGATTTTCTTTTCGATAAATCATTGTATCGTGCAGATTAAAGCCAATTTCTTTAAAGAATAGAGCCTGTTTAAAACTTGTCCCTGACTCCGACCCTTTGTGTGTTTTGTCTCCAACAACCCAAACGACCACTCCGCCCTTTTTTGTGATTCTGTACAACTCTTCAGCAGTTTTTTCGAAATTAAATGAATAGCCATTGTAATTTCTTAAATCATCATAAGGAGGAGAAGTAACTGTTAGATCAATGGAGCAGCTATCTATGTACTCTTTCATAAACTGAATGCAATCATAGTTATGTATCTTGTTTAGAATCTTGTAATCTATTTCTCTTCACGTCCTTTTTCTCTTTAAAAGAGATATTTTATACAATTGTTTTCTCAAAAGTAAGGCTGTCTCTTTTCATTTCTAAAATTAGAAGCTGCTTTTTCTCCTCCTGACTCACCATAGTCCTTCAGAAACGTTTTGAATTTGTCTAAAAACGAAATCAACAACCTCGTCTTGATTCATATGAGCAGTATCAATTCCAATCAACTTCAAACTTCCCTTGCAGTCCCAATCAATATATCTTTTTAATTCATCTATGTATTTATAATAAGAATCCTGCTGTTTTAATGATTCCTCCACACTTTCCTCCACTTGAGCAAACGGAACCTTATCTCTTTTCAATCTTTCTTTAAGCACATCCTTATCGGATACCGTAAAAAAGAAAATGTAGATTTCATCATCAAGCGTTGGTAGCAGCTTACACAGACTCTTAAATTTTTGATGAAAATCATATTCTTTATATAGGGATGAGAACACCATTTCTGTTGGGAAGAAACGATCTAATATCGTTGTGTAGCCACTCATCTTTGACTTCCATTTGTGAAAGAGCTCAAACATGCCATCATAATAATTAGATATTTTCTTAAGCCCAACTTCACCATCTTCGTGGAAACCTGTTGGATTAATTAATGTACTATGCTTCAGCCGCTGCCTAAGTTTATAAGCTACTGAAGATTTTCCAGTCCCTCTTGCTCCCTCTAAAATTATCAGCATTAATCCACCTCCTTTCGAACTTTATGGAATCCCAATACCTCTACCTCATAAGATCCATCTTCATATTGAACTTCTACTTGATGATATCGTTCATCCACTGTTTTTACAGTAGCTCTTTCGCCGGAATGGTTAACAATGACTTTCTCATCAACCTTGTACACTAAACACACATCCTTTTAATTAGTACAAAATAATTTCATCAAAGTCATATTCCTCATACCCAATTCCATCAAAATCAATTCCAGCTATTTTGTTTTCATGATCTATGTATGAAATAACCCCAGTTCCCATTTCATCTACGTATGCCTTTTGGTTAAGCTTCAATATGTATCACTCGCTTTATGTATTAAATTCAGTTCCGACTCTTTGTATCTTCCAACCTCTCCATTAGTGAAATGAAGAACATCGTAATCATATTGCCAACTGTTTATTCGATCAATAATAATACCTTTAAGCCCAACATACGATGGCATTCCATATTTGGCGTTACTGTTGACCTCAACTTCATCATTAATGTCATAAGACCAGTACTTCGGCAATAAATCATCTCCCTTTTTTAAGAACTGTTACTTTAACATTTTTCCGGCCAAAATCTTTTGCAATTGATTCAGATCCAACAAGAACATCAATCCTATTTCCTTTAATATCACCTCCTGTGTCTATTGCGTAGGCTTCAAATGAATTGCTGCCGTATGAAACTCTTACTAATGAATTTAAAGGGATTAAAGAGGGATCAACAGCAATGACCCTCTTCCCCCTGTAGTAAATCGTATTTGACACGTCGTAGCCTGTTTTTGTTGTACCTATGCAGCCAGTATCGCAAAATGAAATGTAGGCTGTGGCAACCATACTAAAGACTTGAGCTTGTTCTTCAGGCTTCTTTTTTGTTTTTTGCTCATATCCCTTCTCCTCACTCTCGCGTCTCACTTTTAATTTGTTTTTATGTTTTTTCTTTTTTATTTCTTCTACTTTTATATGTAAATACTTATCTTGCGCTTCATTAATGATCTCTTGACTTGTCTTTAAATGCGGCAGCACCTCACTTCCAAATTCGAAATCCCAAATGTTGAGTTTTTTATAAAATGGCTCTTTTATTGGGTCTTTGTTTGGATGCAACAATTGATCATTGATTGATTTGTATGTTAATGTTGATCCCACCCCCAGTAAGAAGATAACTGAATATATCTTCATTTCTTTGTAGATATTATATACTTTTAATTTGTTTAAGTCTATCAGTTTTTTAAAAATTTCCATCACATCCGTTTATATTTGCTTTCTTTCTGTGGTTAAAATTAAGTTCCCTTCTTCGTCTACATCTTCAATCTTACACACAGTATGCTGATAGACACTGTTTTTATATATCTTAGGAATAAAATTATTCCCTCGCCTATAACCAGTAAACATAAGCAGTGTTCCTCTTGTATACCAGGACTTCTCAATAACTTCTTTCTTTCCGTTCACGTTATGTGAAATTTGTTTATTATAATGACTGAAGCTCCCTGCCCACTGTTTTACAGTAACAACTCCTGTAGGAGTCAAGAGCGTAACTGTATGCTTGGTTTTGTCTCTGTCTAGAGCCGTGCCTATGATTCTTGAAGTCTCATACTCATATAATTCTTTTCCTCTCCATTTATATGGACGGCCTTTAACTGGTTCTTCTGGCAACTGATAAAAGTCAACAATGTTGTACTTTGAAAAATTCACATTTCTTAATTCATGATCATGGTAGTAGTAACTTAGTGAATCCATTTCCCATTTGCCATAAGATCCACTTGCATACTTTTCCCATTCTTGCATAAAAAGACATTCATTTAGCTTTATTAATGGCTCTTGGGTTCCAATCCAGTTTTTTAACTTCAGCATTTTTTTGTCGTATTCCTTTTTAAATGCCTTTTCGGATATCACAAGATGACCGTTATGTACATCAACAATGCTGCTCTCATCAAAGTGTTCATTATAAAAAGCAGACGCTATATCATCAAGTAGCAGTAATTTGTCTTTTGGGGAATCGATCTTTTTAAACACTCTCTTGCTAATATAGTCCTTAAAGCGAAAAAATCGTATTTCTAATGCAAAATCCTCTGGAACTAAATTGTTTTCAATAAGCATCTTCAAATTAGACATGGTTAGCTTACTTTTAGGTTCAGAAATTAAAGAAATAAACGATTTCATTAAATCTTTTCTCTCCCCAAATGAATCAAAGCAGCCCCCTTTGATCAGTTGAATAACCTGTCCTTTCTTTATGATGCCACTGTGGTACATCCTTTCTAAAAAATCTTCAAAATCAGCATAAGGCCTATTGCTGATGATTTGATGAACAACCTCGTCACCGATCCCGTTCATCCCCTTCATCCCAAAAATAATTGAAGTATTTTCAATATCAGCCTTGAAACCAAATCCTGCTTTGTTAATATCAGGCAAATCAACTCTAATACCACGGCGCCGTATATTCCCTATTGCAGAAGCTACTTTACCGTAATCTGTTTTTTGTGTTTTCTTCTTTTTGTCTGGGTCATCAAATTCTTCTTCAGTTTCAACACCTCCGCTGTTTACAGTCAAGCAAGCCGTATTCCAGTATAAAGGGTTATACCGATAGTTTAAGTTCAATTCTTGTAACGCAATAATCGAATACGCCAAAGTATGAAGTAAACTGAAACTGTAGCCAAACTGTCTTTTAAATTGAACATTCCATACATAATTCAAAAGGTTGTCTGACGCTCCAATTTCCTTCCCCTTTTTGAAGAATAATTTTTGAACCTCTTTTAACACATCCTCTTTTTTCTTTGCTATGGATTTTCTTAGATAATTTGACTCTTTAATATCGAACCCAGCTATTTCATTATCCATTACCATTTGCATGACAACTTCTTGAGTGTCAGCAACCCCATAGATGTCTTTCAAATGTCTCTCAATTACCTTTATTTCAGCATCACTTAGGCCATATTTCCGCATTTCTTCATACCATAGTGATAAATTATTTTTATATTTCACATATGTGTCTACAGGTTGCTCTTCCCCATCGGACATGAGTCTCATTAGAGAATTTGTAACTGCTGCCTCAAGCAAATTTTTAGGTTTAACTTTAATTACAGCTTGGTGGCCGACCTCGGTCGAAAATTGGAACAAGTCCATTACCTCTCCATTTCCGGCCATCTCCCACAACTTTGCATTTTCATACTCAAGTACATCAGGATGAATGTATTTATTGTATGTTTCTTTTAAAGAGCCCTGCCATTGAATTTCTTCGTTTTCGATCAATTGATCCAGTGTTACCCGAATCTTATCTAATGCTTCAATCGTAAGAAGATCAAATTTTACAGACCCCATTGCTTCACTGTCGCCCATATTGAATTGTGTGATATAAGCCCCTTTAGGAGTTTTCATCATTGCATTAGACTTGGTGTACTCATCATTAAAAATGATAACCCCAGCAGCATGCGATGAGCGCTTATTAGTTAGCCCTTCGATTTTCAAAGCAGTTTCTTTGAGATTAGGATAGCGTTCAACTTCCCTAATGAATTCCTTAATTGGCTTCCTGCCTGTTTCTGCATCTCCATAAAAGCAGTGCTTTAAAGGCCAGTTTGATCCTCTTTCGAAAGGAATCATTTCACTTAAAAACTGAGAAATATCGTTATCAATCCCTAATCCCCTACATGCTGTCTGAAGAGCAGACTTAGAACCTTCAGTCCCAAATGTAGCGATCTGCAGTACACGTTTTTCACCAAATCTGTCTCTAAGCGCTTTAAGTATTTTTTCCCTTTTTGATCCTTCAGTGTCTATATCAATATCCGGCAACTTCCCTACCCTCTCTTTCGAGATATTTCTCATAGTGTCTTGGCACTAATCGGGAATAGACCATATCTTCACCCTCAGCACAATCTGTTAGGGCTGCCCCGCTTCGCAGAATTATATTCCACTACGTTCCTTTGAACTGGTCGTTGAACCTTTACCATTTTACAGGCACTTGGCTGCTGATTGCCCAATCATTATTCTTTTCAAACTTTCACGTTCACCGTTTCCAGTCACGTTGTAGTGAATAATGCTCTAAGGGGTTCCCAGCAATTCGAGGCTCTTTAAGCATACTGTTTCCAATATGCACGACTATCGTGTATCTTAATTTACCTTATTTAAAACTTTTCTTATGTAGTCTCTAGAAAAACCTGTGATTCTATGAATTTCTGATTTATTAGTTATTCCATCATGAAAAAGGCCAAGAACTTGTTTTTCTTTATCTTTACTAAGAGCTGTTCTATATTTTTTCACATACCTTGTTATATTGGCTTCTCCGCAGTCAAAATGTTTTGCAATATCTTTTCCCGTGTATCCTTTTCTAAGCATCTCTACCATGTGTAAAGACTTGATCTTAAACTCTAATTTATTTATCTCATCAATACATTGATTAATTTCATTAAGCAATATTAAATCCTGATATTGTTTAAACTTTCTATCTAAATAAATTGTTGCATTATTGTAGAGCTTGTTTGCAACATCTAATGATTGCTTATTCCCTTTAATTCTAATTTGTGCAAAAGACTCCACATCTTTTTTGTTTATTAACCGCAAATTTTGCTTATTTAATTGACTTAAAATAAATTCGCATACCTGTGGCGTTCCACAAAAGTTTACTGCATAAGTAAGGTATTTATCATGAGTGGTAAATCCTCCATCTCCATCAAAATAACCCCGAATATAGTGAAACATTAAATTAGGTGGTATTAACTGTTCTGTAGGTGGAATAAGAGTTTTTGACTTTCTTTCAGTCACACCTAATTTCAGTAAATCTTGAAATATTTTTCTGCTGACAATTGATACTCTGCAGCTATTAGTGTTTTGTATTATTGGATAATTCGAGTCTAAGCATTTATTGAATTTAACTAAGTGATTAACATCTTTGATATTTAGACTTATTTCTAAAATTCTTGATCCAGAATTTTTTTTAATATACACACAACCATCAGCACTTATAAACCCCAACCAATATGCCTTTTCCTCAGTATCAATTGTCTCAAAAAAGGAATCATTAACCCTATACTTTCTCTTGTTCATAAAATCACCTCCTCTTTGTTTATTTCGGTTTTTCTTCAAAATAAGGTAAGTTAAGATTGACAATCTGGCCTTGATTTATGAATATGCCTCCAATGTGGTAAATCATATTGCATTGGATTAATTTGGGTATTGTCAAGCAAGTAATTGATTAAGAATCCCGCCGCGCTTCCTCTTGCAGCACCAACTAAACTGTCTCCACCGCATTCATCATCCCAAATGATATTAATGATTTCCCTTACAGTTATGTAATAAGAGGCCATAGATTGGTTTAGCTTTTGGCTGATCTCCCAAAGCTCACCCAATTCAACATTAATCCTGAATAAAATTTTATGGAATCCATCTCTGGTTAGGTCGTCTTTTAATAATTTGGCTTCAAACCCGTCTTCAATAAGCTTTAGTAAGTATCTGTCTTGCTCCTCCTCCGACTCCGACATCTTTTTAATGTATTCATACTTCTCATAGGCTGGTTTAAACAAATGCCTAAGTTCAAAGTTAGGCAGTTCCATTTTAGGAATAATGGGCTCGTGCTCAATCGTATAATCTTCTATCATCTCGCCAATTAAAAGAGTGTTTTGAATTGCTTCTTTAACAATCTCTTTATCAATATAATTCATTCTTTCATGGATCTCATCTATATTCTGCACAAAACAAGCTTCATAAAATGAGTCGACTTCTCTTTCCCCATCTTTGGCATTTAAGAATGCTTGGTGTATGGCTCTGTCTTCTGGTCTTAAATAGTGAGCATCAGTGGTTACAATTCTTTTTAAACCATAACCATCTGCTATCTGAATCAATTTTTTATTACAATAAATTTGTTCCTCTCTCAAAGCTGGTTGTAGCTCTATAAAAAATTTGTCTTTCCCAAACACATCAATACACCATGTGATGAACTGATGTATTTTTAATTTATATTCTTTGATTAGATCAGGATCTCCATCGCCCTTTTCGATTTCCATGATCTTCTGTAAGTAGATATTTACTTCTGAACCTAGACAGGCCGTGGTTGCAATTATGTGTCCAGGATCTTTCTTAAGAAGTTCTTCGACATCCCGTTTTACAGTTGGCACCCTTTCCATTGTTCCAGTATAAAACGAGTTTTCCCATGCTTTAGAAGATAAAATTCGTAATTGCTCATGACCTTTAGGATCAACGGCCAACATTAAAAAGTGAGGAAATTTTGTTTTACCTGGCTGGTAGTTGTCTCTTACTTCTTCTAAGGAATCAACCAGATATGCTTCATTACCAAGGATAAGTTTAAAATCTTGAGGCATTTTCCCCTCTTTTTTCATGCTTCTAACAGTTTGTATTGCTTCTAGATGTGCTGACAGAACTTCATGGTCTGTAATAGCGAGTCCTTTATAATTCATTTCCAAAGCAGTTTCAAGTAAGCCCTTAACTGAATTTGTGGAATCCAGCAGCCTGATGTTACTTTTACATGTATGACAATGACATCCAATCACAGCAATCCCCCCTATCTAAAAAACAAGTGCTTTTTTCTTTGTTTTTACCACCTCCATCTCTTCGATTTCAATCTGAGGTGTTTCTTTACCCTTGTATTCATTTACTTTGGCTTTTCCGATTACAGTAAGAACCAATCGATCTCCTCTATTAACGAGAGATTCATAGAATTCTTCATCGCTTTTAAATCTTATGTACTCAATACCGCCAACCTTGAACTTGACAGTGTTTTTTGTTTTTTTGCCAATATGACAAATATCCTCTTTATTTATTTCAATATCGGTAATGGCAAGTAGCGGTTCTTCGACTTTATATCCCCAATAGTCTTGGTAACTATTAATTAGCTTTATAAATCGTTTAGTGAGATTGCTCGCAGCGATCTCAAAGTCAACTTCATATTCATTTTGATTAATCACAATATCTTTTAATTTATGATTTAGAATATCATTGACCTGGATTAAATTCTCTGGTGCAATGCTGAATCCAAATGCCTCAGCATGTCCCTCTACAAACTCGAATTTACCTGTTTCCTCTAAAAGCCGTTTGAAATTTTTTACTGCCCCTTTGTCGTATCCCCTTCCTGATCCCCCTAGAGTTCCATCTTCAAGTTCCCTAGCCAATAAAACTGGTCTCTTGTATTCACTTGCTAATTGGTTCGCAACAAGTCCAGCCAAGTTCTTGTCTAAGATACCTTCAATATAAACTATCAAGACCTTATTTTTTAAAAGTCCTTTTTCTTCAATCCGCTTCTCGATTTCCAATACCGCACTGTCAACTAATTTTTTTTGGCGTTGCTTAATATTCCCCAGTATTCTTGCTGTATCCCAATGAATCGATACCAGTTCGCCCTCATCTTTTCCTCGCTTTTTGTAGTATACTTCTTCATTAGATTCAAGCAGCGATCTCATCATCTGATGCTTCTCTTCTTGGGAACCTATTCGAATAGCTGCATTAATTAATGGATTGATATAGAACTGTGTGCTCTGTATGTTCTTTTTCCCTTTGGTTGAGTATTCTTGTTTTATGAAGAGCTCTCTAATCAAAGGATTCCTTACCTTTTTGAGCCCTTGATTCATATAGTATCGTGTCTCTGGCTCCCTTGAGTCTGCCGAATCCGCAATGTTCCCGACAGACACAAGATCTATAAATCGTTTTGCTTCATTTTTCCCAAGTTTATCATCTAAGGCTTGGCACAGCTTATAAGCCATTCCCGCTCCAGTTAAAGCTTTATTTTTATACTTTGGCGAAAGCTGATTATTTACCACGATAGCATTTTCGGACTCCTTATCACATTCATGGTGATCAATTACTATAACATCAATCCCTTTTTGTCTAAGGACATAATGCTCTTCATATTGATTAGAGCCTGCATCGGGTATTAATACAAGATCAACGCCTTCAGGAATAGTTTCTAAAATTATCCCGTGCTGTTTCCCTTCATGTATTCTCCATTCAACATTAGCTTCGGGGAAGAGTCTCTTTATGTAGTTAATAATAATAGAGCTTGAAGTAACTCCATCAACATCGCTATCCACCTGAATAAAAATTCTAGCCTGGTTTCTGAGGTGCTTTATTAGGCATTCTGCTGCTTCATCAATATTTTCTAAGTCAGAATAATGATTGACTACGTCCTCTGATAAATTTAAAAAGCTTTCAACGTCTTCAATCCCTCTGTTCTTTAGTATGGTTTTTAGAGGAGAAAAACAAAAATCATTATTACCAATTAAATTATATTTCAAAAACTATTCACCTTCTCTTGTTCCAATTTCAATTTTATTTCTCATCAACTCCTCTAGAATTTCTTTTCCTTTGTCTGCTGGGCTGTCTTTATAATCAAGTAACCCTTTAGTATCCCAAAGAACATATACACGCATAAATGGCGAAAATTTTGCTGCTAAATTCAATATTTTTTCTTCATAATTTTTTAGGTTTTCTTTGTACTTTTCGTTGCTTTCACCTTCCTTAATCCCTCTAAATCTATCTAAAGCAATAAACACTTCTTGCACATCCAAGGAAAGAAGAATGTCTCTATGGAAATTTGAAATATTATTTGAACAAACAGCACAGGTAAAATTTAAATCCCCATAGAAATCTTGACATTTTAAAACTGATTTTTCTGATTCGAAAATCATCGCCTTTTTCAAGCGTTTAATTGCTTTTTTTGTTTTATGTAATCCATAAAGGTTCATCATTGTTTGGTGATTATACATCGTATTCCCGACGGTTAACGGCATATACTTTCTGCCATTCTCAATGTCTTCTTGGATCATTGAACGCCTACGTATGCCAATTAATCTCCCATTAATGTCTCTGTGAGGAATTGCTATCCCTTCCTCTCGATTTCGAAAATAATATCCGATCTCGAATTCCATTATGGTTTCATAACTAATTCCTTCGTTTAGCCACGCTTCATGAGGGTATTTCATAAAAACATCTAGAACTGTCTCACTATAGGCTGGCAGCGTAGTATCAATTTTTTTCCGTGTTTTAAATTTAGTAATCCAATCCCAATCATCTATTATGTGTTCCTTTGGAGTTGAAGATAGAAAACCAAATCCAAAGCTTTTCCCTGATACTTTAACCACAAACTCAATCGCTTGTGTAAACGTTAGGGAAACGCCTTGCTGTTTTTTAGATCGGATAATCAGTTCATAAATATCAAAAGTATCGCCACATTCGGTATAACAGTGAAACTTTTGTGCCTCATGATAGTAATAAAGTTTAAAACTCCCGTTTGTGTTATTGTGACATACCGTTCTATAGATTGGATTTCCGTTGCTATCAGTTTGATATGTTTCGCTGCCAAGTTCCCTTAAAATCTTATGTATGTCTTCAATTGATAAACTTTCTTTAACTTGATCTTTGTCGTATCTCAAAGGGCTTTACACCCCGCTACCCTGCTTTAATAATTAATTTTTCAATTTGAATCAATTCATTATCAACATTAGTAACAAAGCAATCTTTTATTCTCATGTTCCCCATGTTGATATGTGAAAAGACTTTAACTTTATCATGCTCGTTCCCTCTATTTTTAAATACATGAGTTACGAAGTTTGGCTCCGGATAAAATCCAGATTTCAAAATAACATCAACCGCTTCTTTTTCTTTCTTGCTTAATGGCAAAACAATCATTGCAGCATCAGTTTTATCTGCAATCGCTTTACTGCCTCTTAAATATGTAGCATCAATTTGAAGCCCTCTTAGCCAAGCGTCTTTCCACTCACCATTTAACTGTGTTGCACTCATCATATAGATATCGTATTTGTTGCAAAGCGCCTTCAGCTTATCTGACATGAGCAATAGTATTTGATCTTCTCTAAGATTAACTCCGCTTTTCTTACTCATTTCAGCGAAGATTGTTACAGATGAATGAATATAATCAAAATAAACATATTCAACTGCATTTCTTATGACGTTTTTTTCAATAGTTCTTTCTATTTCTTTGATATTGAAATCAGGCAAATGCTCAAACCAAATGGGTGATTTTTTCAACACCTCTGCAGCTTTTTTTACTCGCGCTTTTTCACTCTCTGTAGTGGTGTTTCTCAGTATATTTTTCTCCTCAACCCCGCTGATATAAGCTAAAGCTAAACTTTGCAGTTCTTCAGAGATCATTTCAGTTGAAATGACTACCGACTTTTCCTGAAAATCATTTTTAACCCATTTATTTTCTTTTAAATCATAAAGTTGATCTGCACTTAGCCTACAAGCGTCGGCCACCATATTACGGGTTTTCCCTCCGCCAGTCATACTCGATCTTAAATAAAATTTCTTTTTCCTAGATCCACGAAAAATAGACGTTAACATCTCACTATTCATTGGAACCCCAATATCCGGTGATTCTTCAAGTCGCTTGAGAAGCTCGTCTATTCCTTCCCCACCTTGAATTCCGATACTTTCAGAATTTGTACTGAACTTTTCTTTAATTTCAACGATTTTCATTTCATAAAAAGAGAGAATGTCTTCAATTGATGTCTTATCAAATTTTTCCTTCATTATTTCTTGATCTTTGGGATCAATTATTGATTCATCATATATCTCATCAATATTGAATCCTAGACCGACCATCTCTCTGAGAAGGCTAAATTTTTTCAACCTGTTGTAGTAGTAATCAAAGTTTTCAACAACAGCCAATTTTTGAATTTGTTCGATATACTCATGTCCATTGTTTTCATTGAAAATTTTGTATTGTATATCGTAATCTCTAAGATATCCATCAATTTCAATTTCGTTAATGACTTCTGTTCCTTGATGAAATAAGTTATACATCGCAAAGAAAAGAATTGAGTGAAAACGTTCAGGGAAATCACTTGCTGTAATTTGGTATTTGTTGCTGTCCGATAAAAGCGAAGGTTCCTTTAAGATGCTGCCTAACACTTGAATAATTGCTTTCTTGTCTTGTAACAAATGAACTCCCCTTTCTACAAAGTAGATATATCAACAATTTTTGTATTTCTTCTGCTTTGTTTTTTTATTACAACAATTCTCTCTCTCTGTTTTTGATTTATTGCGCTTTTCACTGATTCTTCAATGGCCTTTTTCTGCAGGTAGTCTTTTTTCGCTTCTTCATAAATGAATGGAACTATTCCCAAACCATCACCTTCACGAACTGGATTACCCAAGGTTTCATGAAAGTACCTTAATGCTAATTCAATCCCTTTTAATTTATATTTATACTCCTCTTGAAATTCTTTAATTTGCTTAAGCATCATCCCTGTTGGAGCTTCTATTTTATATAGTTCACATATGTATTTGATTAACTCTTTCCGATGTTCTGCTTCCATCTTCCATGTTTCAAAACATTGCTTGTGATAATATCTTTTTTTATAAGGGATTGCATCATCCTTGTCTAAATAATTTTCACAGTATGGACATTTAACACGACGTGCCATATACTCACCTCTAAATAAAGAGGGAGATAAACTCCCCCACTTTAGTTTTCAAGAAGGTCTCTAAGATCGTCTAAAATAACAGACATTATATCCGTTTGTTTTTTAGTGCATTCAGTCACCCTAGCCCCTTGTCCGAGATGTTTTTCAGTTACTTCATTAACTTCTTCAAGTCTGCCTTCTTCGTTTAGCTTTGACCCAATTTCAATAATCTGCTCCATTAGTTGATCATAGTCTAGTTTTTCTGATAAGTTCTTTTGTTTCTGTTCTTCATATGTAACGGCTTGAATTCCCTCTGCTTCTTCTTGTCGTTTAATTGCTTCAACAACTGCCTTTTCTAGATTTTCAGCAGTAAACTCTTCAATATATGTATCAATATAATCAAAACGGCTTCGAGCAAAGAACTTCTCAGTTTCAGCTAACCAAGCACTAGATTTAATTACTTTATTATCTTCATCCACACCATTTGAGCTCAGGAATAAGACGATATCGCTATTATCGATGACTGGTGCAAGCACTCGCTTATCCCCTTTAGGAATGATTTTTCCATCCTTATCTTCCGTTGCGTGAGCAATAAAGACTACAGTGAATCCTACATTTAAGAGCTTGTTAATTTCCTCCCAGACTTCCGTTTCATACTCTTTCCATAAACCGAATCCATCGTTCCCATCCTTAATTCGATCAACATCATATTGGTCACATACATATCTCGTTGCATACTTTGAAAAAGCATCTACTTCATCAACAATTATGGTTTGATAAACTTCTTTAGCCTTTTCAGGATTTTTTGTAAGCTGCTTGTTCACTTTTTTGAAATCTCCCCAGCTATTAATCGGCATGAAAGGGACTCCAGCAATTGCGTTTAATCCTTTTTCAAATGGAAGGTAAAGTGGTTTTTTCATTCTGGTACTCTGTTTTGTTTTTCCTAAGTTGTTAGATCCATATATCGTAATAACTTTACCTTCAAGTCCTTTTGCTACTACGGAAATCTGAGGGTTAAAAATATCTAATGCCATAAACACTTCTCCTTTTAATTGATTTATTAACGTTTTCTCGATTGTCATTAATTATTAAAATGGTAGACCATCTTTAGAAATCGATTTAGAAGCGCTTGTGCTTGCTTTTCCTCCGAAACCTGTTTTCTTCTCGTTTTTATTATTTTTCTTACTGTCATTCTTCATTTGCTCTAAGTAAAGCTCTCTTTCAGTCAATGCCGCTTTAATCGCTTCAGCGTCAAAAGCTGCTTTATCGTCTTCGTCATACGGCTCAAAGCCACCTGTAATTAAAAATTCGCGCTTTGTATTATATGTAATGTTTTGTTTGTCTTTACCAAAGGCAGCTTGTTGAAGAGTCACCTTCTTTTCTTTGAAATTGATGATGTTTCCAAATACTTTTACACTGCTGCCTTTTTCATAATTGTTCTCTACGTAATCAGACCCCTCTTTTGTAACCGCAAACGTAAAAGGAATAATCTTTCCACCATACAGAGGGATGTACCCTTCCAATAGGACTCTGCCCGTTTCTTCGCCTTTAATTTTTTCTTCTTTAACGCCTTTTACAAATAATTCGACTTCAAATTCTGCTCTCGGATTATATTCTTCATCCGACTTTAAACGGTTAACAAAATTAGTTGACAATTGCGGGTACGATTTTAAATTATCTTGGACAAAATATTCATTCAACCCAATTCTTCCTTGTGTTACTCGAACTCTGTCAGCTTCTTCTTTGCCATGAGTAGCTACAGACTTATAGTCGTTAATGATTGTTTTGTAGCCTTTAGCAATCCCATTGTCTGATCCATCTTCTTTTTTATACTTGGACATTCCAGTGACTGTATGTACTTCATTTGGAGCTGTTTCAATGTCTAATTCAATATTTAGCCCCTCTCCATTTTTCCATTCATTGTGGCGCACTTCTAGAAGTAATCCTTCTAAAACTACTTTGTTTTCTGCTTCACGCAATACTGTTTGATTTTCTGCCATCCAGCAACTCTCCTTTATTATGCGTATATTTTTAATTAGATTATAAAAAATGAATCAAAATACTCTCCGTTATGCGAGTTCTTAATATGTGCTTTTGCATTTTGTTTTTTAAAATCAAGAAATTTTGAAATTACTAAGGCTACATCAAATCCAACATAGACGTTGCCAAAAACCTGATTATTCAAACCGATCTCGGCAAATTCAACAAGAGAATATTTTATCAGTTACCTCAGAACATGTTTATGTACGCTACCTGGCTATGCAATGCTTTCTGTAATACTTTATGTCTTTGATGCCTAAAGCTTTCGATAATTCTATGTATCTTTTCTTCGAAAATCTTGGTCTCTTATGGTTTGCAATTTTAATAACCTTCCCATTCCTCACCGTTATATGGAGATCATGGTACATATAAACCTTTGAAAAGAGCCCAATTCTTAGAACACGCTCCGGTGTTTCAGCTTGAACCAGTTTTACATTTCGTGTAAGTTTCGCTCTTGCCTGTTCTTCTGTTATGTTTTTATTCCCCTTAACGTTTTTCCTGTAGTAATTTAAAGCATCGTTTGTAACTTTTAACATCTTCATTTTCTCACCTCTCTCTCAATAGGATAATTACATTATATCCTTTTAATTTGTTTATGTAAATGCAAATTAAAAATTTTTTTAGATAAAATGACAGTTTTATTGATTAAGTAACAACGCAGGCACCTTTTAAAAACTCCGTCTTTTACACATATTGCATCTATAAATTAACGTACAACAATCCCGAGAACATGCACATGTTTTAATTTTTGATTCCTGTTTAGTTGCAGATAATTTACCTATGATTCCAATTAAAGTATACTTGATTTAGAAATAAACAGGAGGACTATATGAAATTTTTAGATCAAATAACAGGGCGATCCGAATTAAAACAAGAAATCGAGAAACAGAAATTGCAAATAGACACCCTACAAAGGGAGAAGAAAAATTTACAAATCAAAGTAAAGGAATTAGCTAATCTAAATTTTGAATTAAAAGAATTGAACAAAAAACAACTTGACCAACTAAAAAAACTGGCTTTTGAAATTGATTCTGCCAACGAACAAATTAAGGTTTATGAACATCAATTGTCATCGTTAGATGCATACAAATTAACTTACGGGGAGATTTCTGTTAATAACCAACCGAAGAAATTCTCATCAGTTTCTCCTCTCGATGAGGATAGTAGCTTTTTTGAATTTTTACTACCAAAAAACGACAATAATCCTTTTAATGAAGATCAAGTATCTGCAATTCGATATGATATGAAAAAACATTTGAGGATCATTGCAGGGGCAGGAAGCGGGAAAACTCAAACAATATGTGCAAAAGCAGCTTATTTAACTATGATGGAGAATGTGCCAGAAAATAAAATTGCCATGATTACATTTACAACTAAGGCCGCTGAGGAAATGGCTGTGCGTGTTAAAATGTTTTCTGATAACGAAAATAGCCAGATAAAAATTGGCACATTCCACAAAATATTCAAACAAATATATGAAGAGCTTAAGTCAAAATTCCCTTATGTTGAAACCATGGGAATTAACGGTGATGATGAACCTACTAGAGGTCAAAAAGAGTACAGAAAACTCTTATATTCATTGATTAAGAAATATGGATTAAAAAAGTTAGATGATAACGGTGAAAAGAATTTAATTGAGCGAATTAGTTATTGGACAAATATGGGGTTCACATTCAAAGACATGGCAGAGTTCATAAAAAAACACTTCGATGATTTAGACAACAAAACTGATCATCCATTGAGTGAAAGATTTTTTAATATGATGAATGAATTTAACACATTAAGAAAAGAAAAACGAATTGTCATTTTTGATGATTATTTAATAAATTTATTAAATGTATTAGAAGAAGATGCTTCTGCCAGGGATTATGTTCAGAATAGGTTTGACTATATTTTTATTGATGAATTTCAAGACACAAACCCTCTTCAAATGAAGATACTTAAACTGATTTGCCCTCCTAACTCTGACAAATCAGCAAAGATGATTATTGTTGGAGATGATGATCAAAGTATATATTTCTTTAGGGGTGCGGAGCCAAAGTACATCAAGACTTTTGATAAAATTTATGAGACACATACATCTACTTTAATGACTAATTACAGATCGACCGAACATATCGTACAGGCCGGCAATAGGGTAATTGCTGCTAATTCTGGAGACCGTATTGAAAAGACAATGAAACCTTTCCATAAAGAAAATGGTGATTGTTTTGTAAAAGGGTTTAATAATTCAGATAAAGAAGCTGAATGGATAATTAAGCAAATAAAAGATCTTGGACATAAGGCCACCCCTTTTAAAAACATGACTAACATACCTAATTACACTCAGTCCGTTGTTCTTTACCGATCAGTCGGACAGCTTAAAAATCTATTTTTCGCGTTAGAACAACAACAAATACCCTATGTAATTGAATCTAACGAAGATCTTCTGGGGATTTTCAATATTGATAAATTCAAAAACGATTTTAAGTCATGGAAAAGTTTTATGGAAGCTACGTCTACTGAAAAAAAGAAACATACATGGAACAGCGTTATTGAACAAACGGGTTACCTATTTTATAAAAATAAAGCCCAAATGAATCAATTCATCAGTAAGTCAAAAGGATTCATTACCGCAAAGGTTGCTGCTGAATTTATTTGCAGCCCCAAAAACACAAAGTTTAAGAATGATGTGGAAAAGTATTTAGAAGTTCTCATTCAAATAAAAAACGGCTTAAAGTCCTCTCTTCTTGAATTAGCTGAACTTTATTTATCTTTTCCTCTTCCTAAAAGGCAAATATCCACCGAAGAGTCAATATGGATTCAAAAAGAACTTGATTCTGTTAAGGGATGGTCAGAATTACTCGCTAAGTACGAAAAACTAACAAAGAAAAAAGATGAAATGAATCAACAATTAATGGACTATCATAGTGGAAATCTAAATGCATTATATCTTTTAACAATTCATAAGAGTAAAGGCCTTTCTTTCCCTAATGTATTCCTAATTGGACTACATAATGAAGGGCTGCCCAGTCATAGGGCTATTCCAAAAGATAATTCAATGATACAGGAGTTGATTGAAAAAGCAGAGCCACCATCCACAATTGAAGAAGAGAGACGCTTAATGTATGTGGCCGTTACTAGACCAAAAAAGAATCTTTATATTACATTCCCTAAAATGGTTAACGATAAACCATGTAAAAGATCTATATTTTTAAAGGAAATAGACTTGCCAATTAAGTAAACTGGGGGTGAGAATATAATTAATATCATAGGAGGATGAGTGATACGTTATTATGAAAAAGGATGTTTTCAAAACATCCTTTTTCACTTTATGACACTGATACTTTTGCAGTCTTTATTAAAGATGAACATTCACGTATAATATTCATAAAAAGGAATGAAAGGATATTTTATGAATATAATCAAAAAGATTGTTGTAGGATTTTTTATCTTCCATTTTACTTTTTTGTCTTTGATTTATTTGAATCTTTACCGTCTTGGTCAAGCTGATCTATGGATTAGTACTGGTTCTTTCAATTACTTAGCAATCGTATTGTCTTATATTCCAATATTGGCATTAATCGAGTATTTCATCTTTTATTTCGTTTTAAAGCTCATTAATTTAAAATTCTCAGTTAGAGTAACCTTAGTTGCATTATTAACGACCTTGGTCAATAGCTCGATTCTCTATTTTCAATCAAAAGAAATTTTAATTGCAGGCATGACAGCAATAAGCACTTTACTAATGAGCCTAATTTTACCTTTTATAAAGACGAAACGCACTGACTCTTAAAAAGCCAGTGCGTTTTTAATGTTTTATATGCTTACATTTATACGAGCATTAGGCATTGGTGGCGCAAGATATTCAAAGCCCTTATTGTTTGCTTTAAATAGCGGAACCATTGCATCAGAATACGGAATATAGGCGTACATTTCATGGCTTGGCGCCTGGTCTCTGTTTCCGGTTGCCGTTAACCGGCCATTTTTATAGACTACTACGCCTACAGTATAAGTTATACCGGGAGTAACCCAACCAAAATCATTAAAAGCTACTTTGGCATTATGATTAATAAGAAAGTAATTCTGGCTCTTGTTTTTATTTCCTTGCTGTAAAGTGATATCCTTAGACGAGGCTCGCTTTTGTTTTTTGAATTTTCCGTTTTTATCATATAATTTTGTCAAACCAACATGCTTCCTAAAGTATGTTGTTGATCCACTTGATGTAAATCTAGCTACTGCCTCAACTTGAGTGCGATGAGATCCACCCGAAAAACTAAAAGATCTGTTATCACCACCAAATTTATCACTCCCAACAAGCCCACTCCAAATCGATTTAGCAGGTACAAGTTTGTCAGGAATAAAAGTTCTATACATTATACCTGTCTGGTTGGGATGTGGGCCAACTGGAGGTTCCCAAGCTAGGCTATTCACTTTTTCATTCTGCTCAGGAATCTTAATCGCTTTAATGTATTCATGTGGTCTAAAATAATAATCTTTCATTTGATCAAATCTGATTGTTTCCCCTCTTTTTTCAAACTCCTTGTTCACCTGTTCAATTTCAGATTCACTTAATTTTTCTAAAGCAACAAATTTATAAACATAAATTTCCCCAGGTTTAACATCTTCATCTACGAATGTCTCTTCAGCGTCATCGTCTAAGAGTTTTTCATCTTTGTATACTTTAAGTTTTCCATCAAAATCATCTTGGACATTTCCTCTTAATTTTAAAGTCAGCACATTATCATTAATCGTACTGTCTATGTACCCATCAGACTGTAATGGATTAGGCGCTTCTTCATCAGAGACATTTTTAATCGCTGCTTGTTTTTCTGGCAATGTCCTAGTATCAACATTAATCGTGTCCGCTTTCTTACCATCTTTATATGCTACAATATCATATCTTTGTGGACTAGACGGAGATAAGTCTTTTTGAATATAGTTCGACTCAGTCCCCTTCCATACCAGCTTACCTTCAGAATAAACTTCATACCTATCCCCAACATCATTCCAATCCAACATTACTTCCTTTGATTTTGGATTAATCTCCGTTTCTAGTTCTTCTCCTTTTGCCTGAGCAATTGGTGTTGTAAAAATGAGCGACATTGAAGCAAGAGTAATCAATACCTTTTTATTCAAACAATCCCCTCCTTTGACATTAATACTATAAATTAACATACGAATAACCCAAAAACAACTATTTTTTTGTTTTTTTGGGTTTAAACATCCATTTATATGGGTTTATTTCCAAAGATGTTTAAATGAAAAAAGGATCTAAAAAGATCCTTTCTTTGGAATTTTATTATTCTCCTATCAAAATTCCTCTTCATACAAGGCTTTCTTTAAACAATCCAGTTCCTCAAGCTCACACTGTATCTTTCCTAATTTACATTTAACCTTTTCAAGGTTGTCATTTTCTAATTGCAGTAAATCTGTCAGACGTCTAATCTTAGCCTCAATGTTTGCTTTTTGAGTGAGTAAGGAACTTTGTTGCTGCAGTAATTGCTTTCTGACCAATTCAATTGTTTCTTCTGTACATTGTCCTCCGCATAGTTGTTCAACCGACATGAATATTCACCCTTTTTATTTTTAATTAGTTTATATACTTATAATACTTTATACTTTTCTAGGATTTCACCTTTATCATTTATTTATTGCATTTAACTGTCCTCCAAAAACTGCGCCTCCATCAATATCGACATAGGTTCCGCATTCACTAATCCAAATATCATTTCTTTTATCTGGATGAAGAAATTGAGTAATGGTGTGACCAAAAACAACTATTTTCCCTGTTTGGTTTTTGAAATTCCAACATCCTCTGCTCCAGAGAAATTCATTCCTAGGTGTTTCCTTCCAGTCATTTAATAAAGGGTTTATCCCTGCATGAACAAATAAAACATCACCAAATCCATAATACATTGGAAGTTCTCTAATAAATTTAATCTCATCTTTTCGCTGCATCATCTGTCTTGCTCTTTCCTCATAGCTTTTAAAGAATATGTATTCATCCTCAACGAAGCTTGCACAAGTTCGATTGCCGCCGTTATTAAAATACCAGTCTCCTGTTTCATAGTCCTGCACTTCCAAAAATAACAAAAGCATGTCTTCATGGTTACCTTTCAGGACAACTACCTGGTCTTGGTATTCCTTTTTGAGCTGCATAACTTTTTGAACGACTTTTAATGAATTCTCGCCTCGATCAATCATATCTCCGAGAATAGCAAGGTTCATCGTTTCCGGATCCCAATGCTTCATTAATTCCTCGAACTTTTCATACTCACCATGTATATCACTGATTACAAAAGTTTTATTATACTTCAATCCATCCTCTCCTTTTATAATAAAATATTGTTTTTATTCAATATTGTTCTTATTCATATAATCGCAATAGTCCTGACATTCCTCTTTTGTTTTAAAGAAAGTGTCCCATCTATCTAATTTTTCAAAGTCCATTCCAGAGTTGTAAATTGTTTTGGCAAATGTTGATATTTCATGAGTAAAATAATCTTCACCACAACTTTCTCTCGATTTGTACCAAGCAAGAATATTATTTCCATCATTATTCATACGAAACTCGTGACAAATGAACTCTTTTGGAATAAAAAATTCCTCTTTTTCAGCACAATCACAAGTCTCATACGCCATTTTGCCCAAGGGAGTCAGATATTCAATTTTTCGTTGAGCATTACATTTATTACATTTAGGTTGCTCTATAAGTTCATAATCTGCTCGGTACATAGTTACTTCAAAATCTTTCATAAGCTCTGATAGCCGTTCTTTTCTAATTTTTCTTTTTAATTCTTGGCGCTCACAATCTAATTCGTATCTCTTTTTCCTGTAGTCATTTTTTATATTCTCGAAATTTACTTTAATGATTTGCAGTTCTTGGTTTTCCTTTTTAAGACGATTCATCTCGGCTACATATTCTTCTTTAACTGAACTCAATAAACTTTCCTTCAATTCATTCATCTTCATCTCAAATTCGCTTGGTTCATGATAAAAATCTTCTTCATAAAAATAATTCATTAATATCCTCCTTTAATTTTTCATAAAATTTCTGTTTTATCTAATTTTCAGTGCTTTTAATGCCGCTAAGCATGTTGCTTTCTCTGGCTTTTCTGCCCAAGCTTCATACTCATCAAAAGAAGCACACCAATCTTCCAGACCGATAAAATCGTGTTCTCTTGATAAATAAAAATTCAGTCCATAATCTTTTTGTAGCTTCTCAACCACCTGTAATGCTAAACTCATTTCTCCTGCAAAATTTTTAAGATTAACCACTTTCCCATCATTATCAAAAGCCAATTCATCGGCCACAATATCCCCTAAAAACTCAAAACATTCATCTGGAGTGATTTTCTTCTTCTTGTAACCGTTGAATAATCGGTCTTGAATCAATTCATTAATTACAGCATTACTTCTCATCTAATCCCTCTTCTCAATTTGTTTTTATCCATCACATCAACAACAAAAGCTTCAAATTCCTCATCCCAATACGGTTCTGTTCTTGCTATGTATTTCTTAAAAACTCCATCTTCCTCTATCATAAACGTCTGGCCGCGCTCTATTTCAGTGAATTTCTTCTTTGTCCAGATTCCCCTAATCAATACTTTCACATCTTTGTGCTGCACTGTTGCTTGGTGCATTACATCCCTCCTTTTAATCCATTAAGTACCATCAGCATTTTACTTTAAATAACATCTCCCCTTAGATAAGATATTTAAATGGAGGTGGTTTTTTGTTTATAGCTCCAATGCTGCTTGATTCAGCCAAAGAGCCCTTTGATGATGAAGACTACATTACTGAGCTTAAATTTGATGGAATACGAATCATCCTATCTAAGCAAGATGGTAAGATTAAGCTCTACACGCGCCATAATAATGAAGTCACAAATAAATTCCCTGAGCTGCATGATATTGATATTCCCGAAGGGACAGTCTTAGATGGGGAAATTATCGTTACTAATTCAGATGGGTTACCCGATTTTGAATCTGTTATGGAACGTTTTCAATCAAGCAAATCTTCTCATCAAATTGTTTATTGTGTGTTTGATGTCATAAGACTAAATGAAATTTCAATAGCTTCAGAGCCACTTGTTAAACGCAAGGAATTCCTAAGATCGCTAAACCTTAACCATCCGAATGTCTTCACTGTTGAAGGAATTCAAGGTAAAGGCAAAGCTTATTTTGAAATGGCCAAAGAAAAGAATCTTGAAGGAATCGTACTTAAGAAAGCAAATTCCCCTTACGAGATCAACAATAGATCAGTAAACTGGATCAAGATTATAAATTATCAGTACACTGACGTGCTTATTACTGGATACACTAAGGAGGATATCAAGTTTTTTCTAAGTTATCCTGACGGTTTAGCTGCCGGATTCATGGAATTTATGCCATTCGATGAGCGCAAATACTTCCATTCTATCAAGCAAATAGAATATGAAACTGATGATTATGTATTCATTAAGCCTTTATTATGTAATGTGAAGCACCGTTTTAAGACTAAAAATGGCAAGCTTCGTATCCCCTCATTTAATTCTTGGAGAGATTAATGCTCTCCATTACATAAACCTCTTGCTACAATCCATCCTCCATTTCCTAAGTGAAAATTTAATACATTATTCAATTAGTTTTTGTTTTCTCATCCACTTTTGAGTTTCTTCATCTCTCCCCAACGCCATGTCTACTGCTTCTTCTATCTCTGTTACATTATTCATATCTACTCCGTGTCTACGTGCTCTGTTGCAAATCCATTCAATCTGTTGTATGGCTGTAATATAATCATGCATCCTTTGTTCTTTTGATCGTTGATTTGGTAACAATACTACCCTCCCCTATCTCACCTTTTCCAATAAAATAACTATTTAACTAGAACGTAAGAGGTATTTAGACTAATTGATTAAAATATGGTACATTATGTACAAGCTCAAATATTCAAGGCTGCTCCTACACCCAAAACAAACCAGCTTTAAAATTCACTTTTTTGACATTCTTAATCTTAGCAACAAATTTTTTAACTGGGGCTGATTTTATGTATTTGACAAACCACTCTTTAGAACTTATGAGTAATGTATCTACAGTTGTTGATTTTGCTGGTATTGTAGATGCGGTGGGCTCTGCCTTGAGTATTTGAGCTAAAACCATATTTATTTGGTTTTAATTGAATCCCAATCAAACGTCTCTAATATTTTCATTAAGCGCTCAACTTTTGGTGCTCTCCAAGCTGTCATAGCGTATGTATGTACCTTTTTAGTGTAATGGTGTCGATTTCTTTTGATATGTTCTTTTGCTTCTTTTTTTGTCAGAAACATAGTGTTAGGAACAATAAATGATTCTTCTATTTCAAAAATCGGAAAAGTTTCATCATTAACATTTTGAGCTATCCATTCCAGCATTTCGCTTTCATCATCCAGGTCATAGAGTTCTCTAAGCTCTTCAAGCATTTCCTCTGCGTACATGTTGTATTTATCATCGAGAATATCTTCAGCATATTCGCTTAACTCATAACATTCGGCTTCATCGGAAGAATAAATGCTTACCCTTTCATGTTCTCCCTCTGTGGTTTCTCTCCACCTGTAGTCCATCAATGCCCAAAAACGAGGTGCTGCCTGGCAATCTGTGTCTTGTGTTCGTAGTTCTTCCTGCAGCTCCTTTAAAAATTGAATATCCTTCATTAATTTTCCCCTTTTAATTACTTTCAGATAAAAACATGCTTTTATCTAAACTCCAATGGTTCATTTAATTCATGTGCTAGTCTGCAGCCAGCAATAAACTGTTTTGTACACACTATGTATCCACCATCACGTAATATATGACCATGAGACATTTCTTTTTTCGCTAACTCTTCTACATATGGCAAGATGGCTTCTAATTCATCCGCAACAATTTTACACATTTCAGGACTAATTTCACCATCACAATCTGAATGACCGAAAAACGCAGTTAGCCCCTTATGCGTTTTTGTGGAATAACCATCACCAAAATACCAATAGCCATCCTTTAATTTTTTATCATCGTGAGGCGGCCAACTACCTCCAATTGATCTTAATAAAAACCTTCTAAGATTATTAAACGCGAGTATGCCCCACTGAAGGCGCCATGTGTTACATCTAAACCCATATAATCCTCCTCCCACTCGATGAAGTAATCTTTTAATTTGTTTAAAATGACGATTTTAATTTAATCTATCGCTGCATTACGTGTTTTTAAAACTCGTTTTCCCCAATTAAAACATGTGCAAAATCTTCTCCTGGGTAATTCTTTAGAATAAAATCCATACACTCCCATTCAGTTCCTTCAAAAAATGAAGCGTTGTTTCGGGAATCAAAAACTCGATAACCCTTTTTCATATCTTTCATTCTCCTTTCCGGCACCCGCGCCATTACCTGACCTTATATTTTTCAAAAAAACCTTCCATCATATATAAAACTAACCAAGATAAATCTTTCATGCTTTCAGCATGTCCAACTCTTGAAATCGTGGAAATTTCAATATCATTAAACTCGATCCCTTTTTCGTCGCATTTTTCAATGAGTTTTTGTGTCTTTCTTTTTAGCCGTGTGAACTCTTTTTCTTCTGTCATTTCCCCACCTTCCCTTCCCCTGTTTTGGTGAAGGCCACATTACTTGTATTCAAAAATAAAACCTTCTTCTTTTTTTGGGATTTGTGAACATTCGTTTGTTTTCGGCTTGGAATTGACATATATGAACTCTTTATCCTCGCTTAATATTTCATATTCCTTACCCTTTTTGAAAATGCGGTTCCTGTGTTCATCCTCAAAGAAAACATCTCTTTTAAAGACAACTAAATCCATTCTTTTCACCCTTTCCTTATTTCGCTTTATCATTTAACAGCTAACAGTGCCTTCACTTTCGCATATTTTGTTCTGTGCGGTCTTTTATGTATGAATTCAGGAATATCAATACGCTTATTGACTTTTGATTTAGTTCTTACAAGAACACGGTTTTCAAGAAACTGAACTTCTTCCACTTTCTGTCCATGAGACTCAAAATAAAAATCAAAAATCTCTTTAAGAGTCTCATCATTAAGATTGTAATTCATCATTGTGCCTCCTCTTGGATTCTACATAGTCTTCCCATCTGCAATTCTCAAATACTTTGATATCTGCTTTCAAATGCCATTTAAACCATACTAAGTTGAACCAGGCTGTTTCGAATATGTATTTGATGTAACCGATACTTCCATCCCCTCTCTGGATAAAATAATCCTTTTATTTTAATTCCAATCGTTTAATTAGTTCTGGAGCAATACACGCGGCTAATGACTCTTCATATGTAACCGGGTTTCTCTTTATAGGGATATTTCTGATGTGGTTCTTAGCAGCATGTATAAGTGCTTCATCATTTAGTTTGGGATAAAGTGCTTCAAATCCATCAGAATTTGCCCTGGTATTCTTATATCTTTCTAGAGTTACGCTGCCTTCTTCAAGTGAATTTACATCAACTCTTTCCCCATTGATTTCAACATGAACCTCATCGCAGCTCTTATTTTTAAACTTCACGTGCTCTCCCCCTTTTCTTTAAAACAGTCTTTTTATTAGAAATCCCAGTTACCTACCTTCACTTCAACTGAAGACCTTGCAACCTTCTGCGCTTCTAGCTCAATCCTTTTGAGTTTTCCATCACTATCAACCACCCCATAAACCAAGAGCGCCCCGTTATTTTTTAAAATAATTCCACAATCCCTTATCTCATCTGGTCTATCTTTATACCAAACTACTTTGATGGGATTCCCCACCTTTGCAATTTCTGGATCAAAAACAACAACTTCCTTTTTAGTTAACATAAAGATCTCCTTTTCATTTTAATTTCTCTTTAATGCTTCAATAATTTCTTCTAGTTGATCTCTGCTCAGTAGATAGTACCTGGTTCCATCTGTTATACTTGTTTGTGAGATTTTGTTTTCGATCATCCATTTTAGCTCTTCTATTAGCACTTTGTGTTTCACTGCAATCCCCCTCCTCTTTCCTTTAAAACTTCAATTTTATTTAATTTCCCGTTCATGAATTGTATAGAGAACATATGTACAGTCATCAAAGAGCGAGTCTCCTTCAGGCTCTTGCACTTTTGTTGTCTGATATAATTCTTTAAACCTCTTTACCTCCTCATCGTTACGCAATTTAAGTTCAAAGAGAGGCATCCCTACAACGCTCACTCTTGTGTTCCCAGACCACCCCTCTTGTTCCAGTCGCTTGATTGTTTCCCACATCTCATCCAAGGAATTATGAAACACTTCTATAACCATCTTTTTGGTTTGTTTTTTAATAAACATCCTAATCACCCTTTTAATTATTTTGAAACTAATTCTTCATCCACGACTTTATGTTTTCTTTGAGCAGGACAACAACCACTACAACCCCCAACAAAGTCATGGCCGCGATAAAAGCCTTTTTGTTTCCCAGGAAAAACTCAGCCACATCTGCATCCATCTGATCTAGTTCTTTTTGAGCTTCCCTTACCAGATCTCTTTCAAGGATTTGATCGACAAAAACCATTTTGACTCCTGCTAGGAATCCAATTGCTAACCAAGCGAATAAAGCAATCCCCAAGTAGAACACATAATCACCTGTCTCACATTATTTTTCAAATCCCGACCACGGAAACTTATTGGAAGAATCATTTTCTAACAATTCATCACACACCTTGCAAAGAGTCGACTTTGTAATTGTCTGATAAAAAGAGTCTTTTCTACCGCAGCATTGGCAACTCAAATCAAATGCATTAGATTCTCTCTTTTGCTTCCTTTGCATGGCATTCCCAGTTAATATTATTTCTGATTGATATAAATCCCCGCTCTTTACACGTGCTTCCGTACTCCAAGGAAAAACTGATTTTTTCAGCACTCTATAAACTGACAAGTTCAAGGGGCTTTGTTTAATTTTCTGAAAATCCCTGTTGTCCGTAAGATCTACGTTTCTTTTCATTGCTTATTCCCAAAAAGCTTTTTTAACCAACTTGAACGTTTATGTAGTTTATGTAGCTTACGTTCTCGATTTATTCTGAACCCGTCAACGCTGTCATCCATATTATTTAGTTGATTTTTTAATTGCTTTATGTCTTGAGGAGTACTGATTGTTATTGAAATATCCTTGTTCTTAGATCTCTTGACTTCAGAAATCATTTTGTCCAAAGTTAAATCGCAATACTCGTCTTCCCAATCACCTATGTAATAAAACCGTTCAATTAAAGTACCACTAGATTCATCTTGAAATGTTCCAAAAAGAATTGGATCTTTATCCCGCCTTTCTTTCTCCACCTGTTTTTCGATCCTCCCTGTATAGTCAGTAAACACAACGTAAAATCGGTCGAATTTATCGCTTACTTTTTCATATTTATGAATCACGTCATCAGGGATCTCTCGTTCATAGTTCTCAAGCTCAATGATCTTTACAGTGTTTTTTGCAATATTGTCTATGAATTCCTCGATATCATCTCTATAAATAAAAGTATCGATTCCCAGCTTCACAATTTCACGTTCTTTTTCAATTGTTTCAAGATGAAAAATCAGTTTTTTTGCTGCCTTAACTTGGTTAGTTCTGTTATATTTGTTTAATAACACCAAACAATTATCGTAATATTGCTGAAGAACTTCATCTGTAACTTTGTTTTGTTTCGACTTAACCATTTCGAAATATTGACTTGGTTGCAAAACCTCCATGAATCATACTCCCTTTTTAATTCGTTTAAAATGCATCTTTTATTTAAAACAATGTTTCAATTACACTTTTAATTAGTGTTTGACTTCTTCATTACCACAAAATATTCGAATCGACTTGAATATGTACGTTTATTGCAGTTATGTAGTACTGTTTCTACACATCTTTTTGAAATACGTTGAGCGCACTCCCATCCTACTGCCTCTTTTTCTCTAATTCTTTTTAATAAGCTAATTTTATTGTAATCTTTCATAAAAATTTTCGTCGGGTATGCTGCAATCATTCTCTTCCCTCTCCTCAATGAGTTCATTCAGTATGTATGTTGCTTCCTGGGCGTTTTCGATAACAAAATGCAAGTCCCCGATTGCCCGTCTGAAATCCCCTTGTTTCATATCATGTAGTGCTCTACTGTGTGAATCAAGTATCTTCTTCATCTTTTGAAAAACAATCTCTATCTTTAACACCACCTTTTTTATACTTTTAATTTGTTTACATTGTATTATACAGAAAATGTTTAGTCAATAGGGATTTGAAAAGTCATTAAATTTATTTACTTTCATCCATCCCTATTGACATTGACTGTCATCTGATTTTGAAGATGAACTCGTTGATTTCATTTCTTAACTTCACTATATCTTCAGTGGTAATCGTTAATTTCAAATTGCTCTCGGTTTTGTCATGAAGGACTATCACGGCCGAAAACTTATTAGACGAAAGACTTTTGCTCTTCAATTTGATTTCAATGTTATCTAAGGCAATATCAATTGATATATCCATTTCAGTTGTCCTTTTAAATTTTAATCATTTGATTCAATGCTGCATCTGTATCCTCTATATAGCCGTCTTCCCATTCTTCTGTGTCTTCAACTTCATACTCAAGGTTACAGATATCAAACTCTTCAGCTTCCCCGTCTATATTTATAAAAACAATTTTGTAAGCCTCTTGCAATTTCTCAAGTAAAAATTCAGCTTTGTTTTTTGAAGATTTCACAGAGTCTGCTGAATTCTCAATGAAAGTGTCAATCTGTAGTAAGCAATTGTTTAGATATTTTTGTTGTGCCATTATCATTTCCCCTATATAATGAATTTCTGGAACAGAACACTTGTTCTGTTTTGTTCGTGAGTTTATTATACCTCTTTTTGCTAAACATTTCTAGAGGTATTTTTATATCCTCAAATCACTAGGCTAAAAGACCTTATTTATAATATTCTGAAAGTATATCCTAAATAAAAAGGACTTATGACTCATTAGACTCACCAACATCTCTTCGTTCCGTATGACTATGTTACTATATGTCAATTCTTAAGAGAATAGCTATTTTTGTCTCATTATGTCGAATAGACTCATTTGAATGGATTTCTCCGATAAATTTACTCAAAATTTTATTGAATTTTCAAATCTGATTTTTAGTAAAATAAAAAAGCACCCCTACTCTGGGCGCTCATTTCATTAACGCATTTTAATGCCGTCTTTAATTCCAAGTTCTTTAGCGTAATACTTTTTAATCTCTTCTTCATTTACATACTGTTTGATGCTATAAATTTTTTTAGATAAGTCATCATACCGTTCACTTCTTTTGTTGATGATCTGCTCATAATCCTTTTTCTCTAATTTACCCTTTTCCTTATATATTTTATAGCCTTCATACAAAACACCCGATCTATTTATCCTTGTCGGATTTAAGAAAGGATAATCGTTAACTTCTGGGGCCAGTACAGTCCTCATGGTATAAACAACAACATTAAAAGAAGATCTCTCTAAGTCTTTTTGGGTGCTTGTTTTTTTATTCCGAATAACATATTCATTATCCGCTAAGGTAAACATACTCCCTCTTGATGATTCTGAAGCTCCATTCTTGTTATGATATTTGTTTTCATCTGCTGCAAGAAGGCATTCATTTATACATTCATCGCTGACCTTGATCTCCCTTGATCCATATTTATCATCATGCACAGTTAGGATGTTTCCGTTTTCTTTTGCTTTTAGAACATCGGGTTTTTTTAAATTACGTATTTCACTACATCTATGTCCCTGAACTCCATCAAACAGCAGCATAAACATAGCTCTATCCCTATGATTAACTAAAGTGTCAATAATCCCTTCAAATTCATTAGCAGTAATATAAAGTTTTTTTCCTTCGTCAATACAATTTTTAACATCTTCAATTGTCAAATCTCTAGACAAGTTTGTAGTGCCTTTAGTTATTTTTTGATAAATCGCCCAATCAATATACTTTGTAATGTGTGACCAGCAGCTCAATAAAGATGAAGTTGTAGATCTATTCAAGAGTGTCAAATAATCAAGGATTTCATTAGAGTTAAAATCATAAAGATCTTTCTTTAAAAATTTTTCAACCTCTGCTCCTCTTCTAAATATAGAAAGGATTTGAGGCACCTCTTTCTCATTGACTATTTCTAAAAATTTATTCTTTATATCCTCATTATATAATTTCATTATAAGCACCTCTAAACTTAGACATCTAACTTGGAAAAGTAATCAATCACATGTTTTAAGCCATACCTAAACTGAACATGCTTTTTATTATTTAATACTTTTAGACTTTTCCATAGGTCGTTATCCATGGAAAAATCCACATTCAAAAGTGCCTTATCGATTTCCTCGGCAGATTTTGATTTCTGTTTCATTTTTACTCCTAATGCTAAAATGCCTATTATAATAGGAGACGCGGTGATTAGACTTCTTCTCTCTTTACCAAATGAATGATTTGTAAAATCATCGATGTATGAACTAAAAACAGTATTGAACACTTCCGTAAGATACATGCCCAACTTTCTTGCCTCAGCTAGATTATCCACTTTGTAATTTAAAGAATTGAGAACCATTTTTAAACCTGTAATAAACCTTTGGAATGTAATGACGAATTTTTCATTTCTAAAAATTTCATCACTATTTACTTTAATGTACTCACCTATATCACTGTTATCTCTAATAAAATTAATAATAGTTGACAGATAATCATTCTCACTCATTTCTGCAACTTTAGATTTTGCCACAGGATTGATGGTGTTTTGTTGTCCAAAATGTTTTCTCGCTTTTTTCATTGTATAGTTATACAAATCAACTTTCAAATAAAAATCGTTAACGCTTGGATTCCTTCTGAATGCTCTATTTATACCGTTCAATCTGTGCCATCCATCAATCACATCCAATTGCGTTCCTTTAGTGACAGTTAATTTTCTTTCTTCCGGATCGAATAACAGTTCAATTCCCTCTTCTGAGCTGCCTAATAAGGCATTGAAAGTCAATACCGATTTATTTAAATCATTTTGTTCCACTAATTTTGCAATTGCTTCAACGGAAGCATCAACGAGATCAGGAACTGGTATTTCATCTTCAATCTCTTCGATATAAAGTGTTTTATCTGTTCTCTGAGCTTTTGGATTATAGCGCAATAGCTGTGATTCATATAGTTTATGCAGTTCACTTGCTTTAACAAGAAAAATAAAATTATCTTCTGAAACCTTTGTTACATCTGTAAATGTATAGGGAAATGAAACCTCTTCACTCTCATAACCCTCCCAATTTAATTCCATCTCTTTAATACGGTTAGGGGGAAAATAATTTTCAGGTGAAATTGTTTCATCTCTTGTTAAAGTATACAAATTTTTTGCAAGAAAATATTTTTCAATTGTTGTAAAAACAGCATTTGGGTTACTCAATTGTTTAAAAAGCTCCTGCGTTTTCCCAGGCTGAAATTTATCTTTAGCCATCAAATTTCTAAAAGAAATCATTAATTTATTATCGTGTTGTATTTTTAATTTAACATCAAGTAACCCATCCATTAATTTTTTATCTGCTTCCGCATCAAAAATGATTGGAGAATTCATTACATCACCTCATTTAATCTAAATTAAATGTAGCAGATCGCCTTTTTTTAATCAAGATTATAATGGTTTAACCGCGAAAAAATGTAATGCCTTTCTTAACGTTTGTTTATCACACTGCTCAAAAAAACGTAAGAATTCTTCTTTTGTAATGTCTTTCAAAATGGATACATCTAATTCTTCATCCATTATAATACCTGCAGTCTGTGAAATGTCTTTATTATCATTTAAATAACGTAGTGTTGTGTCGAATCTGCTGTGGTCTGCTTGCTTCATTGCAGCTCTATAATCTTTCCCTGTCGCCTCAAATACTTCAGTTATTCCCACTCCTCTAAATGAATGAGGTACTATACCTTTTTCTTCAGGTATTCCAAGTCTTTTCAATGCACGCTTTAGTGATTCTCTAAAAGCGTCTTCTGAAAGTCCTTCAAACACTCTGTCAGTGTCTTTTGTTTCTTCACTCTTTAATGCAAGTAACTGTTCATAAAACACTCTGTGTATACCTGTAGTACGCAATTTCGCTCCCTTGTCAATGACCGTAACAATAAACCAATCCGGGTTTTCAGAAGAAACCTCAAAATCACACCATCTAACGTCCAGGGCAGCCGATATTCTGAAAGATGATCTAAGCAAAAAACCTCCGAACAATTTTTTCAAAAGTGGTTTTTGCTTTTCATATATGAACATATTTTCACAGATCATCTCTGCTTGAATTTGGGAAGTGTTTGCCCTAGTTCTCTTTATTTCAGGACTTCTTTTAATTTTATAGAAAGCATCATCGTCAACAAATTCAGGATACAGTCTCTTGAGCTCCGAGTGAAGCGATTTCAATGCTGCGATCTTTCGATTAATTGTTGTGTTAGCTAATCCCTTCTGTGCAAGATGGTGTTTAAATGCCAAAACATCTGACCTTTTAAAAGACAGATGCTCCTCTTTTAAAAATTCAATTTCAGTTTTACAATAAAATCTAAAGAACTGCTTTATGTCACCTAAATAATTTATTGCTGTGTTTGATTGAAGTCCGTACTTGGATTTTTTCTTTTGTTTTCTGTCAAATCCTTTAACGTTTCCGGCCAAGCTTTCGGTGTCTTTCTCTCTTAAATAAGTTAAAATATCATTAAAGACCGAGTATTCCCGGATAGATTTAACTTGAGCACCCATTATCCGTAAATCCCCCTTTTTATAAGCTATATTATGTATTCGATTTATATTTTTAATTTGTTTTTATTTAGATAGGAAAACTCCAAATTCGTTCAATGCGTCTTCTTTTATGTCTAATAAAAATTTTAGAACTTCTTTATTCTTTTCTTTCTTTTCAAATAGATCACTACAAGTTATTCTAATTATTTTAATCGATTCGTTTATTTGTTTAAAAAATTCATCTATTCTTAATTTCGCTCTAAACAACTCCATTGAGCTGTTGGATCGTAATAATTGATGTCTAATATGTAGCCTTTCGTCTTGAAATGTTTTTATAATCTCTCCATAATCATTATCTGCTTTTAATTTGTTTTTTATATTTCTCATCTATTTTCCCCTATTTGTGCACTCAGTAGCGCCAAATAACCTTTTGTGAGTTCTTTTCTAATATTTTTTCTCTTTTCTTTATCTAGCTGCTCTTTTTCATGATCAACATCAAAAATCCATTTTTCTCCATACTTTCTTAATTTATTTTCATATGCTTGTTTGAAGTACTCAATTGTGTTATTGCTTTGTTGGCCGCATGGAATCATAATCTGAACCCCTCTCTAACTAAACTATTTATTAATATATTATCATTTTAATTGATATAAGAAGCTTTGTAAACCCTTTTAGATTATTTTTCCACGGCAAATAGCACATTCTTTTTGGATTTTTTGAATGTGCTGCATGACTTATGATTTTACTGAAATGGAGAACTTGAATTTTAATAAAAATTCTAAGAAAATGGAAAAGACGCTTGACTAAAGTGTCAAACGTCCAGTTATGTATAAAGTGCTTTTATTTAACTTTATGCTCCAACCGTAAACCCTGCAATAGAATAGCCGCTGTTGTTAACTTGGGAAGCAACGTATCCTACTGCCAGAAGAGTAGCTGAAACAAAGATTCCGATCAATAATTTCTTCATACTATCACCTCCTTTCAAGGATATCGAATTACATTACCATTATCTCTAAAATTTCTTTGTCTACTCCCAATTTCTCCAACTCCATTAAAGGCAGTCTACAAGAGAATTTATCACCGCTCATTTTAAAATACTTAACTGATTTTAAGAAATAATCTTTAGAATGTTCAACAAGTCCTTTGTAATAATAATGCAATCCCATTTCATTAGCGTCTTGCTCTAAAACCTCTAATTTAGAAAGCATTTTTTTGGCCTGTCCAATATCCCCTTTTCTGATAAGATAATGAATAACCTCTTGTCTATCTATGATTTCCTTAGAGTCTACATTTAAATATTTGTTTTCTTTATTCCATAAATTCTCTAAAAAACAAAGGTTCCTAATAGCAAATCGCTCATAAAATGCATCCCCTTTTACAAGTTCTAATCCTTTTAAAAAACAACTTTTAGATTTCTCATAATCAGTCATCATTAAAGAACTCCCATAGGTAAGAAACGAGAAAAAATTAATTCTTTTTACATTTGAGTTTTCCATTCCATATTTGGCATACTCCCGTGCTTTTTCAAGTTCATTAGTTCCAAAAAAACAGTTAGCTAACAACAGCATATATCTACTTTTAAATGAATAATAAACATAATTCTCGTTCCTGATAACGTCTAAGACGACGTTCTCACTCATATCTTTAAGCCTGGTAAACTGCCTTGAAGCAAGAATGGAATACATAGGAATTAACCTTGAATAAACCTTCATTTCAGGTGATTTAGGATTAATTTCTCCCAGAATCCTTATGCACTCTTCGATGCTTATCTTTCCGCAGTCGAGTTCTCTTTGGAGAGAGTATACCTTTCTCCATTCCTTACTGATTGCATTTTTAGCAGCTCTTAAGTTCTCGATATGAGTATCTAAAGCATCGTTTAGCTGATTTACACTTAAATATTCTAATCCTTGTCTTGCAGCAGACTTATTGGGATCTAAAGTCAATATGTATTCACTCATTAATTCAAATTCATTATCAGGGGAGACCCTTTGAACAACATCTATTAAGCCTTGGATGTTATCCATTTCTTTTTTATCGTTAAAAATAAACTGATGAAACCCAGATGAATTAGAATATCCAGCTACACTAGCGAGTTCTTTTTCGAGTCCTCGCTCTTCTTCGCATTTGTTCTTTAATAACCTTTTCAACTCCAATTCTTTCACCACGTTTCCCCTTTTAATATACATTCATAATATCATGGCGCCCACTTTCGGTCGATTATTATTTTTAATTTGTTTATAATTTTTAAATGCACAGAAGATCACTCTCCCCTGCGCATTACAGGTTATATAATATCTTCAATTTTCTTTTTTCATTAAGATATTTAAGTGCTCTCTAAGAAACTTTTCGAACTCTTCATCATTATTAAGGTCATTGAGATCCGTTTCTTTCTTTAATATAGTTTGCTGACTGTTATACTCACTTTTCAATGTCTCAATAAGCTGCAGAAAGCTTTTGTCGTGCTGTCGCTCCCAGATTTGAGTAATCAACCCTGCTATTCTGTTAATTCGCTCACCGTCTCTCATAGAACACCTCCAAATTAATTAAAGAAATTGTCTCTTATTTCTTCCATGGTTAATTTATATAATTCGTTTAATTTTTTTGGTCTTTTTACTCTATAAGAATTGTGTTTTAAAAAGTTCAAAAAATTCTCAAACAATTCGCCATTCGTTAAATATCTCTCTAACACTTTAAAAACAGGTTTGTTTTTTTCCATCAGACTACAAAAATATTCAAATTCCTCAATACTTAAGTAGTTATAAGAGGTAACATTTACAGGGAGGTTATTAAAATCCTCTTTAATGTCTCTACTTATAATATCTTTATGCTCCTGCATGATAGGTATGACCCCATTACCTACTATAATAAAATCCACTTTTTCCACATTATTTAAAAATTCAACATTAAGGTCGATCATTTCTTTTACCCTTTTGCATGCCTGCCGCAAAGGTTTTACTACAAATTTTTCTATTTCATCCTCAACAGGTTTAGTATCAGGCTCGAAAACTGTACTAAAAGATAGTCTAAAACTTTTCACTTCAATTACAATTAACCTATTTCCAAGGCGAATCATTATATCTGGGGACTTATTATTTTTTCCATATTTGAAATCCTTAGTGAATTTGTATTTTAATTTTTTACTTAAAGATTCTTTAAGTAAATTTTGCGCATAAACCTCAAAAGGTAGTCCGAAAAAAGATAAAAACTTATTGTTTTCTCTTGGATAAACATCTTTTACCTTATAGAATAAGAGTTTGAAAAATTCTTTTTTTATTAAATAAAGACTTATCGGTAAAAAATATTCATCATTTATAAATAACAGTGGTTTAGAGATAAAACCAGAAAAATCTATTGGCTTTTTTAAACTAGTTTTACAAAAGTTAATATAATGATCAATTTTTTGTCCTTCTTCCATTAATATGGTTTTTGCTGTAGAGTAAAGATTTGTTTTTTGAAAAAAATCACGCTTCATAGACCAATGGTCTGCGTTTCCATTAGGGTTTATAAAACCTGTGATTAGCCCAAACCATACTGCTATATAGTCCTTAATACTATATCCATATTTATTAAAAAAATCTTTGTTAATATCCATGTAATCGTTTTTATTAAAAAAGCTTTTTTCTTGTGCAATAGTTGTATACACATAATCCGTTCTCGCTATAGCAGCAGCAAAGTCATCAAAATCGTAACCACTACTAAATATCCCATTACTAAACACCTGTGATTTTAATTCTGAAATTTTCTCTAACCAAAGAGTATCATTAATCATTAATGATATATACCCTATCAAAAAAGCAAATTCCTCACCGTTCAGTTTGTTGTCATTATCTGGATTTCCATATGTAATTAGATACTTCCAAAATTGTAATATTGTTTGCTGGGAAAATAATTTATTGGGAATTATCGCATCTTCTTTAAACCTTATCCTTTTATTTAGAAGGGTTTGTACGAGTACTGTTTTGAAAACTTCTTCATCCATTTCGTCCGTTGACATTTTAGACAAAAAGATACATGTATCAAAGAATGGCACTCTTTTCACTAAGCTTGATATTGTCTCTTCAGTTGTTGCTTTAACTTCAAAACAATCACTAAATGTAGCTAAAGTTTTAACATTTTTTAATAATGATTTCTTCATCCAATCACCCAAAAAGAAGTTGTATTTTAAAGATGGGAATGTCCTAATTCATTTAATTATTTAATAAATCGGTTTAACAGATCCTTTGAATGTGAAAATACAAAACGATCCGAGTTCTTAACTGTATGAACATTTATCATTTTAACATCTTTTAAATCCAGATCATACCATCCCTCAAGGTCTCCAATGACAAGAGCAAGGCTCTTGCTTAAAATAAAGATATCACCTTTCAACCAGCCAATAGAATCCTCAAAGTCTTTTACTGAAATATATGGGTTATCGCTAGTTAAAAAATTCCTCTTCATCGGAGGTTTGATAAATGCCCAATTCTGTTTTGCTATTGATTCTGACATTCCAATTATAGTGTTGACAAAATATTGCCCATAACAACTATCATCAATTTCCGTATCTATTGAGAAGCCTTCTTCTCTTTTTTTAACAAATTCCTTAAAATTTATTTTCTTTCCATTGTCTTGAATAATTTCAGATTTAAATATTCTTAAATCTCTTTCGTTAAATATTTCTCCTGATTCCCCAGTAATTATAGCATTTTGGATTTCTTTTAATATTTGTTTCTTGGCTCGTGGGCTTCTTAAATATTGAGCAGTAATAAAATATGCGAGCTGTCTCTTATCAACAACATACTTATTTTCTTCAACAAATGATAAAGTAGGGTTGTAAACTGGTTCAATTTCATCAGCCAATAGGTGTTCTAAATCATATAGCTTTTGTTCATTTTCCTTATTAATAACTGTATATATGTCTTTAACAATGGAAACGCTAGCTATACTTTGCTCTCTAATCTCATATTTTTCTTTATCATATAGATAAATAGTCTTTTGATCTTTAGAGAAATGTTTTAAATATGTTTTTGGAATTGTATGTTGCCTTACAGGATTCTTTTGCATATGCTGTCCTTTCTCTAATTCATAATTCAATTAAAACGATGTTTTTATTTAGAAATCCTCGACCATATCATCTTCATCAGTCTTTATTTAGTCAATACTTTAGTTTCCGCGCCCCTTGCTTTAATCTCTTCCAAAATTGATTTCACTTCACTTTCATTTCTAGAGAGATGATTGAAACCCAGTAAATAAACCTCATCACCACTTTTTAAGCCGGCTATAAGTTCATTGAGGGCTTGCTTTTCCTCGCTGCTTTCAGAAGCAATTTCGCAATAAACTTTTTCTGCGCCTGCTTGATTAAGTTCTTCAATATTTTTAAGCAGCATAGGTTTCTGTATCTCTGAACTCTTTCGGACATATCCATAAATCATAATTTGTTCCTCCTCATCATTTTTTAAATTTTTGTCACTGTTTCTTCTATTTCTAGCCCAGAGTTTAAGCCATGAACTGTTTCTGTAATTGCAGTAACACCCTCAATAGATTTCATATACAACTCAGTGAGTTCTCTAATTTTCGTCATAGTCTCCTCCCGATTTCTAATATTCAGTTCCATTTCACACAAGACGCTGTTGTCTTGATCTTTCAATGTAACATTAAACCTTTCCAATTCAGCTTTCAGATTTTTAACCATTTGACTCCCCTTCTAACCAATAATACAAACACAATCTTATGTATTCTCCTTATTAACATTATACAACATAGGAAAGGATTAATGACCAAAATATGCAAGAGATAATACAAACACTGTTAGTCCTAGACTTAAAACACCAATAAAGATCAAATTGTCTTTCCAATTTTCAATAGTCAATCTCAATCACCTCATGTAATTATTTTTAATTTGTTTAATTCGATTAAATTGGCCGTAATCATTGTCGGCTGCTGTTATGTCTGATTTATGTTTTGTTTATACTTTTAATTAGGATTTAAACGGTAATGCTTTATTCTTCATCGATGTAATCGTACCAAGAATATCCAAAAGGATCACAGCCGTGAACATTTAATTTTACACCAGCTTTTTCAAAATCATTTATTGTCCAAACAGGTTTATCTTTTAATAAATTGTTCAATTTATTAAGCATATCTCCATTATAGTCGCCGCGAAAGCGTAGTTCATTGATTAGCTTTACATTGTCCGCTTTTTTGATAATAATTGCTGTTTCAGTTTGAAAAACTCTTCCGATGCCACTTTCAATATCTTCTTCCTCAAGGTCATACCCTGAAACATTCACAAACACTACAGCATTTTCATCTTCATGCAATTCAAAAAAGTAGCTGAAATCATTGTTGTTTAATTTGTTTACTTCCATCAAACCTTCGATGTCTTTAATTCTTTTATCACTGTTAAGCTCATTCCATTCGATATCAATTTTGACTTTGGGCAGTTTCATTTTGTCTCCTCATTTCTTTGATATTGATCTGTATTTGGATTTCGAAATTTGTTATTCTTATAAAGTTGACTTTATTTATGAAGGTGATTTTCATGGAGAAAGAGTTTGAAACAAAGGGATATGATACTTCAATTGTCTACGACTACAAAGAGTATCCAGATGCTCATCATGGCCGATGTGATAATTGTGACAATACCTTGTTTAAAAGCTCAGTTAAGGACGGCATATTCTTGCGTGAATGTCGCCGCTGCGGGATGAAGAAGAGTATTTAACCTCTCTTCTTCCGCTGCCTGTTATGTTAAAATGCTTCTTTTATTTAAAGTTACTTAACGGGAAACATGTAGCTAACATAAACGTCAATATCCCCATTCTTAAATACTGCAACTTTATCAACATCAGGCTCAATTTTGTTTATAATCTCTTTAGCATCCTTATTTTTCTTCGGTGTATTTGCAGTAACAATCCAATTCCAGTAATTCCATTCAGAAATACATGCCTTGATCTCTTCAGGGATTCTATGTCCGACTGTATAAGCCTTAATCATCTATTTTCTCACCTCGATTTTCACGGTCTACTCTTCTATTTTCAACAATCGTTTACCGTTCTTAATTTGTTCTATTTCTAAATTTGTAAGTTGAGGAGGCTTCCCCCTTCCACATTTCGCGCATCTTCTCCTTACCGCATTGTATTCGCCAATTATGTCTTGTTTTGGAGGAGCATAATGTCCACATTCATAAACTTCCATGGGTATTGAAATACTGTCAGGTGAAAATTCAACCTGTATTGTTCCTATTATTTCCCTTAACGGATTTCGATTAACTCTCATAGTTAACACCCTTTAAAATTGCATTTTATCGCAATCATTATTTCAAATGATATCCTTAATCTCATCAACAGATAAGCAAATAAATCCTTCATCACTGGTGCACAAATCATAGCGTCCAGTTACACTTAAGTTTTCTTCGATTTCTTCTTTTGATTCTAAATTCAAGCCTAGTTCAGGATCATTCAACAGCTCTCGTCCATTTTTTAAAATGATTTTTAACATGATTTCACCTTTTCCATTAAAATCGTAATTTTATTTGGTTTATTGTTGTTCAGACAACCCGGCTAAATAATCATAGTATGCTTCGTCAACCATAGCTTCAACATCAGGATCATCAATTAGATCTTGTTCATATAATTCAAATCTCGCATCTTCTACTTTGTCACTTAGACCTTCTATATACTGAGAAAAAAAACGGACTGAATTTTCATAGCAATTTTTCAATTTAGTTATCAATGCCTTGAATTCACCTTCATTTAGGTTAATTTCATAATGCATTATTTGATTTCTTTTTTGCTTTAAATAATCAAGGCTTCTCTTTAAGTAAGAACAGACCTCTATATCACACAACAATTCTAACCTTTTGATTGCTTCAGAAATACCTATTGTCTGCAAACCTGGCTTAACCTCAAACACATTACTCTTATCTCTAGAACGCATTTCCTCTTTAGCATTCATATAGGCTTTAATATCAACAAAAACTAAACACTCTGCTTTTTGTTTAAGAAGTAATTTAAAAAGGATTTCATTTGCATGATTCAAAGAAAGGATAGCATCTTTAACTCTATGCTCTCCCCCTTCAACAAGATAGTCAATATCCTCAAGAGAATTATATGAAGCTTTTAAAGAGTCTATCCCATTAGCAAGCAAGCTTAATTTCATTGTTTCCCCCTTATTTATATAAAAGACTGGTTTTAATCAAAAAATTCATCATCAATAAAATCATTTTCTCTTGCAAGTTTTCTCGGAGATTTATTGAATAAAAGTTGTTTTAATTTTTCAAACGCTGTAAGCTTTTTGTTTTTGTCTTGACAGATATGGCATACATAATCGCCGTTATCTGAAAGGTATACTAGTAGTTTAGTTACTCCTGATCTTTTACAAATACACATTCTATGCTGGCCATCACTAAAGGAAATATGCCCACAAGCATTTATGCTTGCAAATATCCCAGAGTGTTTTTTATGCATATCAGGTTTTATATAGTGTGCTGCCAATCTTCTACACCGAAGTGCATATTCGTATTCTTTTCCTTCTAAAGATTTAAATTCCTCATCACTAAGATCCAAAGAACATCTACCTGTACGAACTTTATAACAGTCTCTTTCACTTAATCTAAAATAAAATGAATGTTTCGTTGGATTTATAAGCTGATCCAAGGATATCCCCCCTTTTTGTCATAAAAGTATGATTTCATTCAGATATTCGGCAGCTCTTCAACGAACTTAACAAATTCATCTACGCTATCAAAAATATGATATTTTTCTAAACCATTAGCAAAGCACCATTGAGGAGTTTCAAAATCATCTCGAATCTCAACAACGAATTCAATACCTGTACAATCGAAGTCCTCTTCCTCTTCTAACGGTTCATAAAACTTGTCAATGAACCCTTTTACAATCCCAGGATCACTATATGTAACTGTATAAAATGTAAGTCCTTGATCTTCATATGTCTTTAAAGCAAATCCTTTACGTTTCAATAAATTCAATACATCTTCTCTTGATTTCACCATATTTCATCCCCCATTAAATTATTTTTAATTCGTTTAACCTCATAACTCAATTATATTACGGCTATTTAAAATAGTCAATAATAAAATAGAAATTTAATTTATTCATCTTTTTCGAATTTTATTAAATCTCCTGGTTCACAGTTGAAATGCTTACAAAGCTTATCAAGCAATTCCCGTGGGTATCGTTCCATGTCATCGTTGTACATTTTTCTAACGGTTTCTTTCCCATGATTTATTTCGGCACTTAATCGAGAAATTGAAATACCTGCCTCATCTGCAATAGCCTTCAAATTTGATCTAATCATTTTTTCTCACCTCTTATACAACTTTACTTTGACTATTTAAAAATGTCAATCAAAATTTTCCTATTTAAGAAAATGCCCGCGATTTTTCAAGTTGGCTGTTATATCGTTTCCGCAAAAATTGCCCGCAACTTTTTACCGCTGCTGTTATACTGTTTTAATTTTTTTAGTGAGCTATGTAGTATCTTAAAAAATCCATTTGTGTATCAAAATTTTGCCCGCAAAAAAGGATAAGAGCTGTTATACGCTTTATAAAGGGTATCCCTTTTTGGTTGCTTTAAACTCTTTTTAAAATGGTGTTTTTATTCAAATATATTTTCTTCTAGTTCAGCCATTAGAAAAAGGCGTTCATATTCAAGATCAAAAGCATCAATAAACGCCTTCTTAGCTATTGCGCTTGTAATGATCAAATTATCCTCGTTTGTTTTATCAGCCTTCTTAAAAACACTTTGGGCTGCTTTTCTAGCCGTGTCTCCTATTCCGTTGTTACTAATGTTAATCATATAATCTCTAAGTTCTTTCCTGTTCACTATTCATATCCCCTTTTAATTTGTTTTTAATGGTAGCAAGGCAACTCTGCATACCATTCAAGATAATCGTTAATACTACCGCCGAATCCCTCTTTATATTCAATATATCCCTCAGTAAGTTCATCAAGCACTTGCTCCTGCGTCCCCCATTCTTTGGTCATGTCACAGGATTATGGGGTAAGTAAGTATGATTTGTTCTGTCGTTTCGTGGAATAGGGTGTTATGTAAGTTCATTTTAAGCCGCTCCTTTAAGTTCGATTTGTTTATGCATAAAAGACAGCAAGTTCTTTTGTTGTTATACAACCGTTAGGACACTTCACAGTTTTAGGATATTCCTTTCCTAACTCTTTCAGCATTTTCTTTTTACACTTTGGACATATCCTATAAGTCATTTCAGCATATTCTTTTTCTGTCTTCATATTTGGCTCTCCCTTTCTGCTTTCATTTGCTCTATCCAACAGAAAACCTTGTCCCCTACTTCTGTATCATTCCATCCCCATTGTTCAGCAAGGAATTTAATTTCTGCGGGCAAAGTCTTAGCAATAATTTTTAATTCCATTTTATTTGGAACTCTTCCATAAACACTTACAAAACAATCATGTATATGATCAAGCAATTTTACTGAACCCCTTTTTATTTGTTTAAAACTCATGTTTTATTTAGATTTTCGCATCATTGCTCAAAAGCGCTTTAAACCGTTCGATCTCTCTTTCGTATGCAACCACTTTACTCAAATAAACATCAATATATACCCCATTGCCCTGTAAACCATCAGAATCATACAAATCTTAGTTGTTATTCATTTTTGATTCCATGTTATCTAAAGCATTTCGAATAGTTCTTATTTGGTCTTTTAATCGTAGGGCAGCTCGCTCCTTTTCTGCCTCAAGTATCACCAGGTTATTGATTATTTTACTTTCCATATAAATCCTCTCCCTTATCGATTATTAAATATTTCACTATTTCCAGTCCGTCGGCTTTTTAACCCATTTCATATAAAACTGCTGTTTTATTTCAACCAAGTTTATTTATTTTCTTGAGCTCGGCCGCCAACTCTCTAAAGTTCCTAAACCACGCTCCGTATTTAGTATCACCGTTGCCACAATAAACGTTTACGCAAGTTTCCTCTCCCTCTGAATAGTAACCTTCCCCATCAACAAATACAAAATATTTTATGTACATTGATTTTAGAAAGATATATGTCAATTTCTGATTTCTATTTCTTCTACTTCTTACAGCTTCGATAATCATATTTTCTTGTTCTAACTCTTCTTTTAATTTGAGATAATCCAGTGTACATTTATTTGTTTTCATTTTGCTCTCTCCATTCAGTTTAAAATTGTTGTTTTATGCAATCTGAATCACATGTGAAATGCAATCAAGTCCTTCAAACTCTATAACGGTCATAACTGTTTCAGTGTAATAAATGCCCTTAACCAGTTCATGGATTTCAATACCTCTAGATGACAAATAATCTAAGGCATTACCACTTCTATTGTTCAATGAAAATACAATTCCGTTTGCACATTCGAACCGTTTTGGATTTGTTGAAATCTTACCTCTTAAAATTTCCTCAATGGTTTTTAAATCTAAATGTCTCATGTTTAACCGCTCCATTCTTTTTCAATTAACATATGTTTCAAATTCATCTGCTAAGCTAGCATTAAAAAATCTTACACCGTCAATAAAATAGTGCACTCTATTTTCAAACTCTTTTACGTCCCCTAAATCACTTCTTTCTTTAGCTAAGTTTAGCCAATTTAATTCCTCATTGAATTGCTTTCTTATTTCATCATCGGATAGAATGACATCTCGTTCATAATCTCTAACGGGCTGGTTAGTTTCATCGTTTTTAACTCCAAACGCTTGTCTAATTATTGCGATTTGTATCATTACCCTCAAACTCTGCTCTCTTGTTCGTAAAACTTGCGTATCTAAATCAATTACTTTTTTCATTAACTTTTTATTTCTCATTTTCTTCCCCTCTTTGTTTTTTTCTTTTAATTTGTTTATAGTGTTTTTTAATAACGCTTTCTCTTATGATTTTATTATACTACGGCTATTTTAAATAGTCAATACTTATTTTTAATTTGTTTATGATATTTTTGTATTGGATTGATTTATTAAATAGGTCGCGTATTTCTTAGCATTCTGTTGTTAGCATTGTATGGACTTCATTTCCTTTATAAAAAATCCTAAAAGCCCCACATGTCTTGCAGATAAACCAATCCCCATGAGTGTAAACCCGCTTTTTTTCTAGATTATTCATAAAAGTAAATTCTTTATTTTCTGCTTTAAACTCAATAACATTATTAATCTTCGAAACCAGTTTTTTGATTTTTTCTTTCTTTGTATGTCTAATTCTGTCCTTTGCTTCGGATAGTTTTCTTTTAAATTCCTCCGGAATTCCCGTAAACTCAAGCATTACGGAGTTTTCTCTGTCTACTAGCTTGTTATATCTATTCATATTACGCCCAGCACGTCCAGTTACCGCCCAGGAAGGGTTATTTCCCCTTAAAGTTAAATACTTCACGTACAGATCATAATAACGCTTTTTGAACCGCTGCAAGTCCTTTTTAAGATGGTATATAATGCTTTGATTATCAGTTGTTTTAATTAGCTTTTTAACTTCATCATTCCAAGAATTAAACAGGTTTTGTATTTCCTTTGTGTGATCTCTTTTAGTTGTTCTAAAAATCCAATGTGCATCATGTTCGCGATCTTGTATTGTTTGATCAATGACATATGTTTCAACATCATCAATATCTATTTCAGGATATTCAAAGGCGTTTTCTTGGCTTTCAAGATCATTCGAGCTTAGTTTTTTAGCAAGTGAAATTGTACTGTCTGACTGTTTAGCATACCAACACTTAGAATAACGTGACCACCGGAACCCGACCGCTTTCATCTGCTCCCGTATCTCTTCGGATGGTTTAGAGCTGAAACGGATTTCAACACCGTTTTTCTCTTCGTTAAGTGTATATGTAACTGTTTCTTGTTCTGTTGTTTCTTGCACGTTTTCATTTGCCGCTTTGTTTGTTGTTTCGACTGATTCACCTGTTAAAAGGTTTTCTTTTTGGGCTGTGTCTCTTTTTGCCTTTACATATACAGTCTTTTCCGTGACCTCTTCCACCTCTTTCAACTCTGCAAAGTGAAAGCACCCTTTTTCAAAAAGTCTTTTGAAATTAGATTCGGAAAAGTACATAGTGTTTGCTGGATTGCTTGAACCCGTAAGCTCTTTATTTAATTTTTTATTCATTCTTACGAAAGATACAGACAATTTACCGTTAAACATTTGTTTTCTAGTTAATTTATAAACATATCCTTGTTGTACACCATATGTCAAAGGCTTATCAATTACAAGGTATGTCTGTCCCTCTTGAGCTTCTTCAATAGTCAGATCAATTGATACAGGTTTGACAACTTTTTTGATAACTTGTTTTTTGACTGGAATTAGTTTTGATTGTTCATTGATTTTGTTTTCTAAACCGTCGATGAATTTCACAAGTTTAGCTTGTGATTCTTCTTTATTATTCCAATCAAAGAAAGAAAAAGCGCGGTTACCTTTAGCAATGATTTCCCCATCTTTTTCGATATGCCAATTTGTTCGGCTTGGGTTGGCATGTTTAAAGACTGGATATTGAGAGACAACAACAGTTTCCATTTCTTCTTTCTGTCTCATTTTTTCAATGATTTTTCTGGACGTTTCTTTTTCATTTTCACTTGCTGCACTATCGTTAATTGTTGCTTGAAGTTTTGCAATTTTAGCATGATCAATAGTGTAACCTTTTTTTGTTACCTTTTTGCCTGACATACTTAGATCGTGTTTATAAATATCAATCAGAATTATGTAGCCGTCTTTTTCTGCAATACCATCCCATGATGCAGGATCAAAATAGTCAGTCATTGGATCACTGTTGTCCGGTTTATATCCGAATACATTCCAACCCCTTTTTTTAAGTTCACACATGATTTCAACTTTTGCCGTTCTTTTATCATAATAAGATAATGCCATTATAAATATCTCCTTTTAATTTGTTCATTCGACCTACCATTATATTATCATGACTATTTTAGATAGTCAATAATTATTTATGTATTATTTTTAATTTATTTATGTATTAGTCTGTGAAGGGTTTGGGATGGTGCAGACCAAAACATTTAAGGCAGCGAAGCTGTTTTAAATGTTTGTCAGCATCCCAAGGTTTTCATTTGTTTATTCTTTTAATTTATATACATCCTTTGTTTTACGAGACAAGCCTAAAAACCCCTTGTGTATCAAGCTTTTTAAAAATGGTTTATTGCTTTTTTTTTCATATCCTTCTTTTAAATTTTGTTTTCAAGCCAGTTTTTTAACAATCCCCTCATTCTTGCAGATGGAACATATATATTTATTGTTCCTCCGTTTCGTATAGCTGATCTCCAAATCCATTGAATCATCTCAGATAACGCATAGATATCTTGGTTAATTAATATTCCTTTTGATCTGAAATAATCGTCAATAGCTGGATTGACAAATCTGTTTATTGAATAGACTAATGTCTTTTTGTGGCTATATTCATTTGTTGCCTTTGTATTGCAAGGTAAAAAGCCTTTTGTGTATCCCTTCCCGCTCAATTTGCTTTTATGTGTTTTGAATGTTGTCCAAAGATTATCTTTTGATTTTGATTTAATAATATTTTGATAATAATTTAAGATATTATTTTTAAGTCTTTTATGTAGTGCTGAACGTCTTTCAAACCAGTTTTTAGATAATGCATATTTGTCATCACCTATTTTGTTTAATTGCCCTTCATATATCTTTATTTTGTCTTTTAGATCCGCTTTTATTTTCTTATCATTGTCTTTATTATAGTTAATTAGTTTATATTCATTCCCATCGTTAATTACTGTGTATAGACTGTATTGAATATTATTCAGATCATAATAATATTTTTGTATTTGGGCATCAAACAAATAAGTTAAATTATATACCTGTTTAAACTGTTTAAAGATATCGGCTGGAAATTGCCAAAAAAGAACGCTGTCGTTATGTAAAATTAAATTTCTGCTCAATGCTAATTGTTTAAGGTTTTGAAATTCTCCTTTGTATTCCCTGTTTAACTTTTCTTCATGTTCTGCATTCCAAACAATTTGACCGTTATTATTTATAATCCATTTGTTTTTAAACAGCATATCTAAATCATCTTTTGATATGTTTAATTTTTTTACAACCTCCATAGCTTCATCTAGGATTAGTGTATAGTTACCAGAATAAATAAGTTCTTTTGTTGTTTCATTAGCCATGCTAAATAATGCGTGTGTTGTTACAATATCTCTGTTTTCTGCTAAATATTTGTGAAGTGAATCAAGTTTATATACTGTTTCCCCTTCCTCGCTGTGAACTTTAGGTTCATAAAATTTTCTATTCGTACATGATTTCTTTATTCTTGCCACCTCATCAAGATAAGGCGTAATAAAAATAAAGTGTTCATCTTCTGAAGAATTATTCATCATATTAATTACATACGTTGTTTTGCCGCTTCCCATTATTGAATCAATTACTTTAACTTTTGTCATTCACTATCTCCTTTTAATTTATGTTATGTATTGATGAGCGATTACCTTCACTCATCTTTTTTGATTACGCTTGATTCCAAAGTAAACAAACCATGAAACCACAATAAGGACAAGCGTAACAATAAACACCGTATAAATAATGATCTGTGTTGTGCTGCTGAAGTATTGTTTATTGAACAAGAATAGAACAAAGCAAACAATAAACAATAAATGTGTTAGCCATAATGGATTACGCTTCATGTTTTATCATGTGCTTGATTGTGTTATACTGTAGGTGTAGCTAAGGGAGAAGTCTCCCCTAGCCTTGCTGTATTATTGGCGTGTACGTCTGCGATGCCTTGCCCGGATTCGCTTATGTATACGCCTTTTCTTTTGCTGTTTTTGGCGTTCCTTTCTTATCGCTGTCAGCTTCTCAATGATCGTTAAGATATTAAGTGTTAACGTTGATAAAGAAAGGACGGTAGCCAATACAACACCTACCTTATCAAGCACATTTTCCCCTCCTTTCTATATATTAATTTTATCACGACTCCTTTAAATAGTCAATCATTATTTTTAATTTGTTTATAATTTTTAGGATGATAGATAAAGAGTGTTTACGTTCGATATAACAAGGATTAAAGTTGATGAGTGTATTTGGGTTAGGATTTGATTGTAACGTCTGTATGAGGCTGTAAAGGTGGTTAGAATAGAAATAAAAAAGACCCAGTTATAAAACTGAGTCGTGTTTTATTTCTATTTTTAATTTGTTTTTGTCATTTTATGAATCCCTTTCTTGTTTCGTTCCTTTACTAGACCTTTCAGTCTTCGTGTTGCTTTGATTTCCTGGCATTCACCTTTTGCAACTGACAGCCTATACTTTGCCCATTGTTTAGTTGAATCATCTAAGCCCCAACAGAAACGCAAAAGAGTCATAACGTTTAGATCGTTATTATATTCAGCATGGGCAAACTCTTTAAACCATTTACCGGATTGGATAAGTCTTAACGAACGCTTGCGAGATTTTTCGCGAATGATTCAAAATTATCCTCCTTCCTCTAAACATATTATATATTCAATGAGTATGAAATAAAAGAGAAAAATTTAAAGGGCCATATCCCTTTTTTAAAAGATCCTATACATTGCTTTCTCATCATCGTTTTCAATGTGATTTTTCCACTTGGAAAGGAATTTATCTACTTTGTTGATGTGTTTTGAAGGCACATTCGTATGTCCCTCAATCGCAAGGTCGCGCTCAGATAAAACCTTAAACATTACACTAGAAATCGTTTTGCTTTCAAGGTTATCAAGTTCGGGCGCGAATTCATCTAAATGCAGCCCCCACGCTTCATTTAAACATTTCTCGAATTTTTCATTTTGACCCATAAATTTGATCGCTTTTGCCATTTTTCATTTCCCCTTTCGGTTATATATGTATCGATTAACTATATTTAAATTGTATCACGACTATTAAAGATAGTCAATATATATCATGTAATTATTTTTAATTTGTTTATGTTTGGATTCTCAACATACATAAAATACCAATCTATTGACACATTGAATTAAGAGAGTTGCTAGGCTATGATTTCATCAGATGGAATTATTTATGTAAAGTTCCATCAAAAAGGAGGAGAGTTAAGAGATGAAAAAAGTATTAAAACTATGTGTGTTGTTCGGTGTGAGTATGGCGATCTTATTAGGGTTCTCACCTCAGAATGCTTCTGCGGCTTGGTCAGATTGGCAAAGCTTTAATGGATTTAAACAAGGATGTCAAGTTCGCGTGTATACTGATGCATTGAACTACTCATCTAGAGCTAAGACAGTTGATGTGAAAGCCGAACAGAACGGTAAATGCGGGACTATTTATTATGAAATGTTTTTGTCTTGGAAAGGAGATTGGTCAATAGGAATGGGTGAAAATCTGCCAACAGGTTCGTTTACTTCCGTTACTCCTTTGAAATCTATAACTATCATACATCCGGAAGAAAAAACAGATGCTATTGTATATGTAGGCTTGAAAAAATCATCAAACGGAGAGAATTTATATGAAGCTAGGTCGAAATGGTTAACTATAGAATAAATAACAAAGGGGATCAGTCTTGTGGCTGGTCTCTTTTTTGATGAGAGGATTATGATACATGTGTGTTGGTGTAATGATGAGAGGATTAATTAATATAGTACAAATGTGTTAAAAAGAAAATAAGTCTTCGGCTCGCGGCTTGCTGTTATTCTCACGATTATAAATAAAAAAGAAATGTTTCAGGGTTATTGTGAACATTAATAAAATTTTTTTGAAAAATATTCACACAAACTATTGACTTTTCATTAATATGTGATCTCAGTTAATTCCTGAATAACGGTTCAATAAATCCAGTTATAACAGTCCTTATAACCGTAAATGGATTCCATATATTAGGTTATAGAGGGGGTATATTAACATCCAAATTGCGTCAAATAGGGTTATATTCGCCCCTAGCACTTCCATTTCCACACCAGGATCATTTTTTCGATTTCAGCCAAAATTCAATCGTAATTGCTATCGTAAAATTCATTAATATCAACACATTTCATCGTATCCCCTCCCCCTAAAACACTCTAAATCCTATGTCAAATCATTCCCAATCCCTTCTCCCCCAAATGTTTTACGATTAACTTCCCTCATATCTCCTAAAAAAACTTAGAAAACTATTGTCACCGTTGCCTTTCCTCAAATTTTCTTATCTCATCACGATGGCATCTTTGACCATAATAAACAAAAAAAGAGATGATCATTGCTGATCACCTAAATAAAATTCAGATTATTGACAAGTTCTGTTTTAAAAAATCGCACATTCCTTCAGTGTTATTTTCTCTCTAATAAAACTTTTCTGCGTTTTTTTCGAATAAAGAAAAAAACAATAACTAAAGTTGTCAATAAAAATAACATCCCTCCAGTTTCAATATTTTTAAGCAGTTTTATTTTATTAGACTGATCTAAAGCTTTACTAATACTTAACACCCCATTGCCATATTCTAATTTGCTTCCTATAGGTATAGCTGTTTTTGAGAGTATGTTTTTAATCTCATCATTTGATAGACTTTCATTCTGTTCCATAATAAGAGCAACGACGCCTGCCACATATGCTGCGGCTATTGAAGTACCACTTCTTTTTATGTATTTCCCATCTAGAGAGTTACTTAATATATCTTCTCCTGGCGCCAAAATATCAATGCCATTTCCTCGACTAGTTCTAAACCATCTTTTCTTATTTTTCCCTAGAGCCCCAACACCTATAACTTCATCATATTTAGCTGGGTATGTAACTGTATCATTTATAGAAAAACCATTATTCCCTACAGATGATATTACTATGATTCCTTTATCATGTGCTTCTTTTATAGCTTTATGTAAGCTTTCAGATTCCTTCTCACCTCCCAAACTCATAGAAATGATATCGATATTATTGTCAATTGCCCATTCAATACCTTTAATCAAATCATCATAACTTCCTGAAAGTCTCTTGTCTAAAACCTTTACCGCATATATATCTGCCTTCGGGGCAATTGAATTAATAACTCCTGCTAAATGTGTCCCATGCCCGTTTAAATCCTCATAATTATTCGTTTCTTTAAATGATATTCCACCTTTCATAGTTATTTCTTTGTTCTTTTTTTTACTAAAGCCTGAGTCAAGCAAGGCAATTGATATTCCATCTCCGTTAACATTATATTTTTCTCTATTTCCTATCACTTCTTTATATTGATTTTTTAAATACACTTCGTTAGATAATCCATATGTCTCGCGAAACGGGCAAACCAAAAAAATAACAGTTAAAATCAATGATAAAATTAATTCTTTTTTCATCTATTTCTCCTTTTATTATGAAATTAAGAATAAAAGTTCCTTTACACTATTGAATAATAAACCAATGATGGTATAATAATCTAGTATTTTTTATTTTAGGAGGAGAAGGATGCTTAAAAGTTCAAAAAAACTTATTTTTTCTTTAACTGCTTTTGTAATGTTCTTTAGTGTTATTGGAACATCAGTAGCAGAAGCAATTCAGAGTACACCAGAAAAAGAAATAACTCAACCAGAAAATCAGACAAACCTATCTAACAAAGAGTTGCTGGATCTTGACATTGATGACTTAATTAAAGATAAAAAGTTAGTGTCTTACATTGAAGATGAAAACCCTAGTCCAACTACAACAGAAGTAAATAAAGCTGAAAAGAAAATAGAAGAAAATTTAACTGAATCAGATATTCTGATTGATGATGAAACTTTAGCCTACATAGACACTATTAATCCAGATATAGACCTAGATAGTCTTGATCAAATGGATAAAGATATAGATGAAGAACAATTTACAGAGGTTAAGGGGCAATTTGCAGGATTAGCAGTAAGGCTTTTGCTTGCTCAAACTAAATCTTTATTAAAAAAGTTTGGATTTAAAGCCGTTAAAGTTTCATTTCATTTGGTAGTACGTATGGTTCAACGAAATATATCTCCAGGTGATGTACTTGACGCTCTTAGAAAAGGAAAAAAATACTATGATCCAAAGTATAAATCAACAGTTTATTATTATAAAGGTGTTGCAGTGGCAAAAAAAGGTGGTACTTTAACGACTACTTACCGTTCAAAAACACCGAAAAAACGATGGAAATAAGAAGGAGGTTCTAAATGAGATCACTAATAACATTTGACATGGAAGCCGAGTTAGGATATATATATGTTTTACCCCCTTCCAGGAAATCTAAAATTGAATCTACAGATGAATTAGAAGTCAATGAGGATATCATGCTTGATATTGACAGTGAGGATAGAATTGTCGGGATGGAGTTATTTGGAGATACAGCACATGCTTTAGCCAATTTTGCAGGTGCTAAAAAAATATATTCCAAATCTTTAAATAAAGATAACAATAGTCTAATTTATAGTTTTAGACTATCTGATAAAGAAATAAATAAAACTTATAACGCTTTTGGGATTTCCTTTTGTTTTAATGATGATAAATTTCAAGAATTTGTTGGCTTTGATATTATTGATATATCAAAATACGATGAAAAATTATTAGACAAAATGACAAAAAAATAACGAGTTTTTATAGAGGGACTGATACAGAAGCCATATTTATGAATCAGTCCCTTAACTTTAATTCACCTCCTGGGTACAAACATTTTTCATCCTCCCCCTTCCCCAATAAAAAAACACATAAATCCTTTGTCGTTGTAGTCTTTTCATCTATTCTCTCTCCTCATTACGATAGCATCATAATTCATTACAAATAATTCAACGATAATCAACCAAGTTCACTATCCAATCCTTGGATAAAAAGTTACAATACCCTTATTAGTTACTAAATGAAAATAAGGAGGTTGTTGTATGGAAGGTAAGGTTCTAACCAAAAAAGAATTAGAGAATACAGAAAAAAGGGTTATTGTAGCTCTCCCCCATCACTTCCATATGCTATAAGATTAATGTCTGTCCTAAATTGTGAGCTATCCGATTTATTTGAAATTATTGAGCTGGATGAATAATTCAGCTCAATAATTATAGACATAAGCAAATTAAAAGTATATAATGTATATAGAAAGGTAAGCAGGGAGTGATTTGATATATAATTGGGATCAGTTGATTAGTGTTAAACGCCCTAAAGAATATTCAATAGGAGTGTGATTCAGTGAAAAATAAATCGAAAATTTTGGAGGAGAAGCAT